>NZ_JBFRDW010000886.1:0-1811 GCF_052113985.1 Pseudoduganella sp. RAF53_2
ATCCTCTGCCGCCGGAGGTCGCCGCTGCCAGCTGCGCCTTCCCGACGCTGGACGCAGCGGTGCAKGCGGTGACGGATATGAGCATGTCCGGTCTGCCTTTCGCCCGCATTGAATTCCTCGACGAGCACACCGTTCGCGCCGTCAACCAGCATTCCAGTCTTGGTCTCACCGAACTGCCCACGCTCTTCCTCGAATTCCACGGCACCGAAGGCGGCGTGAAAGAACAGGCGGAACTGGCGCAGGAAGTCGCAGCCATGCACGGCGGCGTTGGGTTCGAGTGGGCGACGCGTCCGGAAGACCGTTCGCGCCTGTGGCATGCCCGCCACCTGGCTTACTTTGCAGCCCTGGCTCTGCGGCCGGGCTGCCAGTCGGTGGTGGCGGACATCTGCGTGCCGATGTCCGCCCTCGCCGGCAGCGTGGCCGAAGCGCGCTCGCTGATCGACAGTGAAGGCCTGGTCGCACCGATCCTCGGCCACGTTGGCGACGGCAACTTCCACGTGCTGTTCATGCCAATGCCAGACAAGCCTGAAGAACACGCGGCCGTTGATCGCGTGTACAGCGCCATGATCAATCACGCCCTCGCGGCCGGGGGCACCTGCACCGGCGAGCATGGCATCGGCATGGGCAAGAAGAACAAGCTGCTGATGGAGTACGGCGAAGGCGTCATCGGCTTGATGCGCTCGATAAAGCAAGCCTGGGACCCGAACGGAATTCTCAACCCGGGAAAAATATTCAGCTGAAAAAGTAGTCCCATAAAAAATAAGTAGGAGACAATCATGCAGCAAAATAAGCACTATCCCCKTACCGCCATCGCGGCAGCCGCCGCCCTGTTCTGCGCACTGCCTGCCTATGCGCAGCAACAACCGGCCGATGACGAAACCGTCGACAAGGTGATCGTCACGGCGCAAAAGCGCGAACAGGCGGCGATCGACGTTCCCGCATCCGTAACCGCCGTGCGCACCGAACAGCTGGCGCGCGAAGGCAAGACGCGCCTGGAAGACTATGCGGCGCAGATCCCCGGACTGTCGCTATCGTCCTTCCGTCCCGGCTTTACGCAGGTGACCCTGCGCGGCATAACCACCGGCGTCACGCAATCCGCCTCCTCCACTGCTTTCTATATCGACGAGATGCCGATCGGCTCCGTGAACGCCTACGCGGCCGGCAGCTCGGTGACCCCGGACCTCGACCCGGCGGAATTGCAGCGAGTGGAGGTGCTGAAAGGCCCGCAGGGCACGCTGTATGGCGCAGGCGCCATGGGCGGCCTGGTACGCTACGTCACTGCACCACCGGATTACCGTCAACTGCACGCCAGCGTTGCCGTCGGCGGCAACAAGGTCAAAGACGGCGGCGACGGCTGGACCGGGCGCTTCTCCCTCAACGTGCCAATCAACGACACCATGGCGCTGCGCGTATCCGGCTTCGAACGCCAGGATGGCGGTTTTATCGATCGCACCAACGGCGCCGAGGACGTGAACAGCTCGCGCGCCAAAGGCGGCCGCATCGCATTCAACTGGAACATCACGCCGGACTGGAAGCTGGCCCTGTCCGCTTTGAGCAACAAAGTCAACACGCGTGGCAATACCATTATCGACGTCGATCCGGCCACCTTGAAGCCTTTGTTCGGCGATATGAAGCAGAAGCGCTTTACCGATGAACTGTCCTCCGTCGACCTGAAGGTCTACAACCTCACGCTGAATGGGGAACTGGGCCCGTTCAGCATCGTGTCTTCGACCACCGTGCAGGATATGGATGCCGACCAGGGCTCGGACAGCACCTTCGGCTACGGCGCGGGCCTCGGGCCGCTGCTCAAG
>NZ_JBFRDW010000887.1:0-1808 GCF_052113985.1 Pseudoduganella sp. RAF53_2
ACCCTGGACGGCGTCGTGGGCAATATGGCCCGCCGCATCACCAAAGATCCACTGGTGATCCAGGTTGCAAGCACCACCGCGCGCCACGAGAACATCACCCAGCGCGTGCACTTCGTGGACGACCTGTCGCACAAGAACCGCCTGCTGGACCACCTGCTGCGCGACGAATCGCTGGACCAGGCCGTGGTCTTCACCGCCACCAAGCGTGACGCCGACACCATCGCCGATCGCCTGAACATCGCCGGTTTCTCGGCTGCTGCACTGCATGGCGACATGCACCAGGGCGCCCGTAACCGTACGCTGGACGGTCTGCGCCGCGGCAACGTGAAAGTGCTGGTCGCGACCGACGTCGCCGCGCGCGGTATCGACGTGCCGAACATCACCCACGTGTTCAACTACGACCTGCCGAAGTTCCCGGAAGACTATGTGCACCGCATCGGCCGTACCGGCCGCGCCGGCCGTAACGGCCAGGCAGTCTCCCTGGTGAACCACGCCGAAAACATGCACGTGCGCCGCATCGAGCGCTTCACCAAACAGACGATTCCGGTCGAAGTGGTGGAAGGTTTCGAGCCGAAGCGTTCCGCGCCTCCGCGCAACGCCAGCCGTCCGGGCGGCGGCGGTGGCTGGAAACCAGGCGACGGCCGTGGCGGCAAGCCAGGCCAGCGCAGCTTCAGCAACCCACGTAGCGAAGGCGGCCACTACCGCAGCGAAGGCAATCCATTCCGCGGCGACCGCAACAACGAAAGCCGTCCATTCCGCGCTGAAGGCAACTTCCGCAAAGAAGGCGGCGGCTTCCGCAACGACAGCCCAGGCTATCGTCCAGAGCGCAGCGAAGGCTTCCGCACTGAACGTAGCGAAGGCTTCCGCAGCGAAGGCGGCCAGCGCAACGAAGGCGGCTTCCGCAAAGAAGGCGGCAACTTCCGCGAGCGCGGCGAGTCCAACTTCCGCAACCGCGAAGGCGGCAGCTACAACAAAGGCGCGCCACGCAGCGACGCACCGCGCCGTCCTTGGGGCGACCGCTAATTAAGCCCTGCCCGGTTCGCTGGGCCTGACACCAAAAGGCTGAGTTCCGCACACGCGAACTCAGCCTTTTTCATTTGCACGGCCATATCCTTCGATTCAGAGCTGGTAGCGTACCTGCATGGGGTCCAAGGCGGCGGAAGTCGCAAATCGTTGACAACAGGAATCACAATCCTGGACTCTATCAGCTGAGCCATTCGTCAGCGATGCACTTAGTTCGTTCCCGAACAGAAGCGCGGCGGCGAACGCGGGAGACTGTCGGGCATGAAAACCTCGATCATTCCCCTGCTGTTGGCCTGTGCATGGGCGCAGGCCGAGACTGATGTGCCATCAGTGCTGCGTGCACAAGTGCTGCTCGATCGACACCACTTCTCGGTGGGCGAGATTGACGGGCTGTATGGCACGAATATGCGTCAGGCCTTGCTGGGTTTCCAGCATGCGAAGGGCCTGCCGGAAACGGGCAAGGCTGATAAGTCCACGCTGGATGCGCTGGATGACGGCCAGCCCGCGCTGGTCACTTACACGATTACGGACGCCGATATCGGCGGTCCATTCCAGCCTGTGCCCGAGTCAATGGCTGACAAGGCACGCTTGCCGTCGCTGGGCTTTTCCAGTGTCGAGGAAGCGCTGGGCGAGCGCTTTCACGCCAGCCCGGGCTTGCTGAAGAAGCTCAATAAGGGCAAGGACCTGCACCGCGCGGGCGAGGAAATTCTGGTGCCGAATATCGCCGGCGTGGAGCCGCTGCCGAAGGCGACAACGCTGGTGGTCAGCAAAAGCATGCACACGCT
>NZ_JBFRDW010000888.1:0-1803 GCF_052113985.1 Pseudoduganella sp. RAF53_2
TATCGGGACCCGGCTCGCTGCCGGTTTTGGCGTGGTGCTCCTGCTGACGGTGATCGCCACCGGTTATGCCCTGCTTCACGCGCGCAGTACCGCGGAAGCCACGCGCGCCATGATGGATCGGCCACTGGCCAAGGAGCGCATCGTCTCCGACTGGTACGTGCTGATTTATTCCGCCATTGCGCGAACGGCCATGATCGCGCGCAGTTCCGACGGTACGCTTTCGACAACGTTTGCTGACGTCATCGCCGACAGCACGAAGCGCGGCACCGCCCTTCTGAAGACCATCGACGAACTGATCGAAACCGATCAGGAGCGCACTATCTACAAAACCGCCATCGAGCTGCGCAACAAATACCAGGCCGGCAAAACCCACGTGATGGACGCGCGCAAGGCCGGCGATGYCGACAAGGCCGAACAGCTGTACAAGAGCGAGTTCGAGCCCGCCGCGCAGGCTTACCAGGACAAGGTGAAAGAACTGCTGGCACTCCAGCGCAAGTCCATCGACAACACCGCTGCTGCCATCGATGCGGCCAACGACCGCAGCACAAACATGATGATCGCGCTGGGTGTTGCCCTGCTGGCGTTTGGCGTCTGGGCAGCCTGGGTGATTTCGCGCAGCATTACCAAACCGCTTAACGACGCTGTCGGCGTGGCGGCCACCGTGGCCAAAGGCGATCTGACTACGCGCTTCGACGACGAGACGACACGCGATGAAATCGGCGAGTTGATGACGGCGCTGAAAGGCATGAACGATGCGCTGCGCCGCGTGGTCAGCGAGGTGCAGACCGGCACGTCGGCGATTGCGGGCGCTTCGCAGGAAATCGCCGAGGGCAATCTTGACCTTTCGGCACGCACCGAGGAGCAAGCCAGCTCGCTGGAAGAAACGGCGTCGTCGATGGAAGAACTGACGTCGACCGTGCGCCAGAATGCCGACAACGCCTTGCAGGCGAATCAACTGGCGCAGGCGGCGTCCGACGTTGCCGCACGCGGCGGCGATATCGTGGGCCAGGTGGTTGAGACTATGGGTTCCATCGACGCGTCTTCGCGCAAGATTGTGGACATTATCGGCACCATCGATGGCATCGCCTTCCAGACCAATATCCTGGCGCTGAATGCGGCCGTGGAAGCAGCGCGCGCTGGCGAGCAGGGACGCGGTTTTGCGGTCGTTGCATCCGAGGTGCGCAATCTGGCGCAGCGCTCGGCAGCTGCGGCGAAGGAGATCAAGGAGCTGATCGGCAATTCGGTTGATCAGGTCAATGCGGGCACTTCGCTGGTGCAGCAAGCCGGTACCACCATGGATGAAGTGGTCGCTTCGGTACGCCGCGTGACGGACATCATGGGCGAGATCACGTCGGCCAGCCGCGAGCAGAGTGTGGGCATCGACCAGGTCAATGAGGCGATCGGGCAGATGGATACGGTAACGCAGCAGAATGCGGCGCTGGTCGAGGAAGCGGCGGCGGCAGCGGCCAGCATGCAGGAACAGGCGGCGCGCCTGGCCGAAGTGGCGGCGATGTTCAAGTTGGGCGAGGCAGGATTTGCACCGGCCGCCGCGCCAATCGCAGCGCGCGTCACGCGGCCGGCAACGCCGGCACGCAAGGCGATCACGGCGTCGCCACGCACCGCGACGCAGCGCGCCAGCGCCGCGCCGGCCAACGGCAACGCGCATGGCCCGGCCGACGCCAACGCGCAGGCATCAGCGCCCCGCCCACCCGGCACCGAACGCCGCAAGCCGGTGCCCGTCAACGACGAGTGGGAAGAGTTTTAAGCCAGGAACATTTCCTGAAGATCGTTCAGGAAGCGCTG
>NZ_JBFRDW010000889.1:0-1802 GCF_052113985.1 Pseudoduganella sp. RAF53_2
GCCACGTGACGCATCTGATCTGGTCGATCAGCGAAACGATCGCCAATCTGTCCACACTGTTCAAACTGGAACCGGGCGACCTGATTTTCAGCGGCACTCCGGAAGGTGTGGGCGCGGTTCAGCGCGGACAGACCATGGTGGGCCGGGTTGAAGGCCTGTCCGGCATCGCGGTCAAATACGTTTAATCCATTGCGGTGGCGATGGCGCGCAAGCCTTCCAGCGCGCCCGCTGCCAGTCCTACATCGAGCTTGCCCGATACCTGCGGCTCGCGGGGATTGATGCGGATTAGCCGTCCGCCACGCGCCACCACCTGCTGGCTGAAATAGCGGACCGATGGAATCGCCGTGCCCGCGCCCAGCTCAACTACCAGCGGACGTTCTACATTCTCCAGCCAGCGCTCCAGGCGCTCGGCCTGCTGCGCGCTGCGCCGCTCCAGCCAGTCGCCATCGCCAAACATCAGGATATTCGGCCGCGCCAGGCCGCCGCAGTGCGGGCAATGGGGCGGCGTGTTCAGAAGCCGGCAGGCATTGCTGTCCACGTCCGGCGTGAATGCTTCCGCGCTCCAGATGTCGTTGCAGCAGGGCTGCATGCACTGCAGGTGATGAATCGAGCCATGGCATTCGTAGACGCGGTCGAAGCCCGCTTGCTGAAAATGTCCATCCACATTGCTGGTGAAGACGGACACGCCATGCGCCATCGCCTCGCCCCATTCGCGCAGCATGCGGAAGCCGTCATGCGGTACCGTGTGCCGATAAAGCGAGAGCCGGTGGCCATAGAAACCCCAAGCCAGCGCGGGATCGCGGCGGAAGGTCGCAGGCGAGGCTACGCGCGTGAATTCCATCTGCGCCTTGCCGAGGGCAGGGTAGGCTTGCCAGAAGCCCTGGTTGCCGCGGAAGTCCGGCAGGCCAGAGTCCACGCCCATGCCCGCACCGGCAGCCACAATCAGCCCATCCGCCTGCTGGATGAGTTCAGAAGCCTGCAAAATCAGGGCGGTATCGATCATCATGCATATAGTATGGTGCAAGGTTGGCAAAAATTGAATATGCTCTGCTATAATCCGTGGCTCGAGTCGGGGCGTAGCGCAGCCTGGTAGCGTACCTGCATGGGGTGCAGGGGGTCGGAAGTTCGAATCTTCTCGCCCCGACCATTTGAATCAAGAGCTTAGGTCAATCTTCGGATTGGCCTTTTTCGTTTCTGGCGGATCTATTTACCCACTCATGCGAGATATTCATTTGAAAAAGCTGCTTTCCTATTCCGCCGTTGCACTGACCCTGGCCCTTGCCATGTCCGCCTGCAAGCGCAATGAGCCGACGGCTCCAGCTTCGTCCGAGGCAGCTCCGGCGATTTCCCTGCAAAAAATTGATACCGTGGCTGGCACTGGCAAGGAGGCGACCGCCGGCTCTATCGCTGTAGTCAATTACACGGGCTGGCTGTATGAGCCGAAGGCTGAGTCGCAGCATGGCGCCCAGTTTGATTCGTCGGTAGGGCGTTCGCCGTTCAGTTTCAAGGTCGATGGCGGCCAGGTCATCAAGGGCTGGGACGTGGGCGTACAGGGCATGAAAGTGGGCGGAAAGCGCACGATTATTGTGCCGGCGGAGATGGGCTACGGCGCTGACGGTATCGGCCCGATTCCACCGAACGCGAACCTGATCTTTGATGTTGAGCTACTGGACGTTCAGTAAGAATTGAAGGGCTACAGTTTTTGGACTGTAGCCCTTTTTTCCCTCAAGGGCTTACTTTGCTTCCAGCGCAGCCTTGATGATGAACTTTGCCACTTCTTCCGGCTGCGAGATGTGCAAGGC
>NZ_JBFRDW010000890.1:0-1788 GCF_052113985.1 Pseudoduganella sp. RAF53_2
GAACCACGCTTCTACTACGGCCACCTGAACGACGAACTGCTGCGCGCAGCGCGGCTGGTGGTCGATACCGGCATGCACGCCCAGGGCTGGTCGCGCGAAAAGGCCATCGCCTATCTGGTCGACACGCTGGGCTACAGCGAGCAGCGCGCCGCCAATCAGATTGAACGCTACATGGCATGGCCGGGACAAGCGCTGAGCTACAAGATCGGCGCGCTGAAGATCCAGGAACTGCGCGCGAAGGCGCAGCAGGCGCTGGGACCGAAATTCAGCTACCCCAAATTCCACGCCGTAGTGCTGGGCAACGGCACCTTACCGCTGCCTATCCTTGAGCAGCAGGTCGACCGCTGGATCGCCAATCCGGACTAAATCGATGGCAGCGGCCCCTGAAATCGGGGGCCGCATTCCTTCATTTCCCCCGACCGCACTTTAGCGTATCCGGATTATCGTCTTCGTCATCATCGTTGTTATGCCGGTGCGGGGCCGTGCAATCCGATATTTCAACGCGCAGGACCTGTCCCATTCCTGGTGGCGGGCCAAAGCCGATATTCGAAATATACAGCGCGCCATCCGGCCCGGCAGTCATACCGGTTGGGAAGAACAGCAGGCTACTGCTGCTGTCGATAAGCACCTGCTGGTCGCCGTTGGGCAGAATACGAACCAGGCGTCCGGTATGCGGATTCGGCCCCGGATCGCTGGCGGAGTAGGAAGTCTCCAGCACATACATCCGCCCGCGATTATCAAAGACCATGCCCATTACCTTGCTAAGTCCGGTCGCCAGCTGACGCACTTTGCCGTTCTGGCTTACTTTGTAGACGCCTTGTTTGTTGAGTTGATCCGGCGAGAAAGTACCCAGGTTCGAGAAGAAGAATTTCTCGTGGTAGGCAACCAGCGCGGTTGGCACGATGTGGCCTTGAGAAGCGGAGATATCGACCACGCGGCTGATATGCCCGTTGGTCTTTACTCTTACGATCTCGCCATGATTCGGCTCGACCGCGTAGAAATCGCCATCCACGACCACAAAGCTGGTCCAGGTGCCATCCGGCTCGAAGTCCAGCGGTTGCGGATTCGCCACCGGATTCGCCATCTGGAAGGCGCTCAGGTCGGCAATCAGCTTCCAGGTGCCGTCGCTGTTCACGCGCGCGATGCCGTTAGCCGTGTTCAGAACGCCATGCGAGCAGCCGGCTCCCGCCAGCAGCGCGTACATGCGGTGGCCGATAAACACGACATCGGCAACGCCACTGACCAGCCCTCCGGTCTCATCATTGGTCTGGCTGGACGGGAAGGTATCGGTGACTGTTGTGCGGTTGCCCGCTGCATCGACACGCGAAATGCGCCCTCCGGTTGGGCTGCCTTTGTAAGGACCCACGCCGGCCGCCTGCTGGCATTGCTGTTCGGTGGTCGAAGTAGAGCCACCAGTGCCGCCCTCGGCGACATATAAATTGCCGTCCGGGCCGAATCGCAGGCCCCGAGGATTATTTAAACCACTATTCACCAACACGTTGATGCTGACGGTCGGCACACTGGCCGGCGCTTCGGCCCATGCCATCGGTGCGTGGATAACAGTAGTAATTAGCGCAAGCGCGCCAACGCTTAAACTGGTTCTCATTTTTTAAACTCCCAGATATTAATCTAGAAGCTTAGAACGCTGTAACCACAAGTCAAGCCAAGAGTTTCTAATTTAATATCAACYCGCTGACACCCGTGGAAATAAAAAAAGCGGGACTAAAATAAGCGTTGACTGTATGCACACCACCGACCGATTCGGTGCCTGGTTCTTCGAATTGAGCT
>NZ_JBFRDW010000891.1:0-1783 GCF_052113985.1 Pseudoduganella sp. RAF53_2
ATCCTGACCGATAAGGACAGGATGATCCTGACGCCGACTTACCATGCCTTCAAGATGTATGTGCCGTTCCAGGATGCGGCCTCGCTGCCGGTGGCAGTGGCCAACAACGGCAAGTACAGCGTAGGCTCGACGACGGTGCCGCAGGTGAGCGCTTCAGCCGCACGCGCCAAGGATGGCAAGGTCTACGTGGCGCTGGTGAACACCAACCCGAACAAAGCGGTGGATGTGACGGTGAACCTGTCCGGCGCCAAAGTCGGCAAGCTGAATGGCCAGGTGCTGACTGCCACGGCCATGGACGCGCACAACACCTTCGCCCAGCCTGATGCCGTGAAACCAGCGCCGTTCAGTGCGCAGGCCAGCGGCGGCAAGGTGGTGGTGAAGCTGCCGGCCAAGTCGGTCGTCGTCGCAGCCGTCGAGTAAGCGTCATGAAGCTCAGTAAGATTGCCTGCGGCCTGGCCGCAGCGGGCTTGCTCGCCCTTACGGCTTGTGGTGGCGGTGGTGGCGGCACTACGGCGGTCACCTCGGTGACGCAGACGCCTGCGCCAACAACACCGGCCACGCCGACTACGCCGGTCACGCCACCGCCTGTCCAGGCTGCGCTGACCTTCGCCAACGTGTCGGTACACGACCCGTCGGTCGTCCGCACTGGCGATACCTTCTACATCTTCGGCTCCCATCTCGCCGCGGCAAAGACCACGGACCTGATGAACTGGACCAAGATCGCTGATGGCGTCACCGCCACCAATCCGCTGTTCGCAGACGCGACCAAGGAATTGGCCGAAACCTTCGCCTGGGCTCAGGTCACCGACCTGTGGGCGCCGGACGTGATCCAGCTTGGCGACGGCAAGTTCTATATGTATTACGATGCCTGCAAGGGCGACTCGCCGCGTTCGGCGCTGGGCGTTGCGGTAGCGGACAAGCCAGAAGGCCCCTACGTCAACAAGCAGTTGCTGCTGAAGTCCGGCATGTGGGGCGAGGTGAGCCCGGACGGTACGGTTTATGACGCGACCAAGCATCCGAACGTCGTCGACCCGAACGTATTCCGCGACAAGGACGGCAAGCTGTGGATGATCTACGGTTCCTACTCCGGCGGCATCTTCATCATGGCCATGGACTCGGCCACGGGGCTGCCGCTGCCGGGCCAGGGTTACGGTAAGCATCTACTGGGTGGCAATCATGCGCGCATCGAAGGCGCCTATGTGCTGTATAGCCCGGATTCCGGCTACTACTATATGTTCACGTCCTTCGGCGGGCTGGATGCGAATGGTGGCTACAACATTCGCGTGTCGCGTTCGAAGTCGCCGGACGGTCCTTATGTCGATGCCAAAGGCACGGACATGGCCAACGTAAAGGGGGCTGCGGGCACGCTGTTTGATGATGCGAGCATCGCCCCGTATGGCCAGAAGCTGGTCGGCAATTATCAGTACGCGCTGGCCGATGGTGAAACCGGTACGCCACTTGGCTACGTTTCGCCGGGCCACAACTCGGCGTACTACGATCCGGCGACGAAGCAGTATTTCCTGATCTTCCACACCCGCTTCCCTGGGCAGGGCGAGTATCACGAAGTGCGCGTGCACCAGATGTTTGTCAACGACGATGGCTGGCTGGTTGTGGCGCCGCTGCGTTATGCACCGCTCAGCAAGGCAACGCCTGCGGTTGCTGCGGCGATCAGCGCGGCCGATGCGGCCGGCGGCTACAAGATGGTCAATCACGGCAAGGACATTTCGGCCACGATCAAGTCTTCTTCTGCGATTCGCCTGGCAGCCGACGGCAGCGTGAGCGG
>NZ_JBFRDW010000892.1:0-1780 GCF_052113985.1 Pseudoduganella sp. RAF53_2
GCGCTGGGCATGGGCGCGGAGGACATGACCGAACTGCGCAAGATCGGCCACGTGCTGGCGCAGCTGAAGGAACCGGAGCCGCCAAAAGGCTTTAAAGACTTGCTGGGCATGGGTTCCCTGGTTAAAGCCGTGTGGGATATGTCGCCAAAAGAGATGCGCGGCGCACCCTGCCAGGAGATCGTTTGGGAAGGGCAGGATGTGGACCTGGGCCGCTTGCCAATTCAGCATTGCTGGCCTGGCGATGTGGCTCCTCTCATTACTTGGGGCCTTGTGATTACTAAAGGTCCTAATAAGAAGCGCCAGAATCTGGGCATCTATCGACAGCAGGTGCTGGGGCCTAATAAAGTAATCATGCGCTGGCTGGCCCATCGCGGYGGCGCGCTGGACTTCCGCGAGCATTGCATCAAGAATCCAGGGAAGCCTTATCCTGTCTGTGTCGCTTTGGGGGCGGACCCGGCGACTATCCTTGGTGCAGTGACGCCGGTACCGGATACCTTGTCTGAATATCAGTTTGCAGGCCTSCTGCGCGGCAGCCGTACTGAATTAGTCAAAGCCATCGGCAGCGAGCTGCGCGTGCCGGCATCGGCGGAGATTGTGCTGGAAGGGCATATCTATCCGGACGAAAGCCACCCATCGAAATACGAGCATGCGCTGGAAGGTCCATACGGCGACCATACCGGTTATTACAATGAGCAGGACTGGTTCCCTGTCTTCACGATCGACCGCATCACGATGCGCCGCGATCCGATCTATCACTCTACTTATACAGGCAAGCCGCCCGATGAGCCGGCCGTGCTGGGACTGGCGCTGAACGAAGTCTTCGTGCCGCTGCTGCAAAAGCAGTTCAGCGAGATCACCGACTTCTACCTGCCGCCGGAAGGCTGCAGCTACCGCATGGCCGTGGTCCAGATCCGCAAACAGTACGCTGGCCACGCCAAGCGCGTGATGTTCGGCGTGTGGAGCTTCCTGCGCCAGTTCATGTATACCAAGTTCATCGTGGTGGTGGATGAGGACGTGAATATCCGCGACTGGAAGGAAGTGATCTGGGCGATAACCACTCGCGTCGATCCGACGCGCGACACCACGCTGGTCGATAACACGCCGATTGATTACCTGGACTTTGCATCGCCGGTGAGTGGCCTCGGCAGCAAGATGGGCATCGACGCCACCAATAAATGGCCGGGCGAAACCAGCCGTGAGTGGGGCACGACAATTGTGATGACGCCCGACGTGAAAGCACGCGTGGACGATATTTGGCAGCAGCTTGGTTTATGACCTATAATTGCGGCCGGGCGGGCCCCTGCGCATTGTGGCACGGTTAACCTGGTCAGGTCGGGAACGAAGCAGCCAAAGCTGTTCACCGCAAGTGCCGCAGATCAGGCTCGCCTCCTCATTCTTATTCCCATGGTAAGCGGGCCGCAGGCCCCCCTTAAAACCCACGGCGCAAAGCAGGTGTCTGCCACGCCGTGGCAGACACCAGGGTTACGCCTCAGGTTCTGAATTAGTCGTCCAGCTCGGCCTCATGCGGCCGCGCCGACAGCGCGACAGTCGGATTCTCTTTTTGCAGCGCCTGGTCCAGCAGCAAGTGAATTTCATTTTTTGCATCGCTGGACAGCTGTTTCGCGCCGGCCTTCGACTGAATAGTCAGCTGCGCCGGCTTGTCGAACTTCAGCGTCACGCCTTTCAGCGTCGGGAAGAACATGCGCGCCAGACCAGCCAGCTTGCCGATCGCATTGTTCGATTGCGGCACGCTGTCCATCAACGTGTTGTACTGCCATTG
>NZ_JBFRDW010000893.1:0-1778 GCF_052113985.1 Pseudoduganella sp. RAF53_2
GCCTGGCAGCGTCACGTCGATCGCTTCGGCGTTCAGGCGCTCTTGCAACTGGGCTTCGGCCAGGGCATCTCGGCGCGCGGTCAGCGCGTTCTCGATCTGCACTTTGGCAGCGTTGATCAGGGCGCCCTGGGTCTTCTTCTCTTCCGGGGTCAGCTTGCCCAGGCCCTTCATCATTTCGGTAATCTGGCCGGTCTTGCCAAGATACTTGGCTTTGGCGTTTTCGAGTGCGGCAGCGTCTGCGGCGGCGACAAAATCAGCCTGCGCGGAGACGACGAGTTGTTCGAGGGAGTTCATCCGACTGTTTTCCTGTTTTGGAAATTAAAAACGGGACCTGGTTCGCACCATGTCCCGCTTCTTATGAGCGCTGCCCGAAGGCAGCGCGCATCACTGGCAATTAAGCAGCGATCTTGGCTTTGACGACGTTGACAATCGCTGCAAATGCAGGCTTGTCCATCACAGCCATATCAGCCAGGACCTTACGGTCCAGTTCAATCGCGGCCTTCTTCAGACCATTCATGAACACGCTGTAGGTCAGACCGTGCTCGCGGGAAGCCGCGTTGATACGGGTGATCCACAGGGCGCGGAAGACGCGCTTCTTGTTACGACGGTCGCGGTATGCGTACTGACCAGCGCGCATCACTGCTTGCTTGGCAATACGGAATACTTTGCTGCGACGACCGCGGTAACCCTTGGCCAGGTTCAGTACTTTTTTATGACGGGCACGCGCGGTAACCCCACGTTTTACTCGAGGCATAGTAGCTCCTTAAATAATGTTGTGAGATTAAGCGGACGGCATCATGCGGTAGACGCTTTGAACGTCGGACGCATTGATGTTACGGGTGCCACGCAGTTGACGCTTGTTYTTGGTGGTCTTCTTGGTCAGGATGTGACGCTTGAACGCCATGCCCGACTTAACGGTGCCACCTGGGCGCACGCGAAAACGCTTCTTCGCGGAGCTCTTAGTTTTCATTTTTGGCATGTGAATGCTCCAAATATGACCGGATTGCAGGTGGCAGCCCTACGCTGCGCTTTCGGTGCCTGCTCTCACGGGAACCTCGGATTGTAGCACAGTTGTACGCAAAAGAAACTACTTCGCTGGCCTGGAACAGCATCCACCCTCGGGATTCTGCATCGGCGGGCAAACTACGGTGCCGTAGGAGCAGTACACGCAGCAATCGCCCGGCTTCGGCCGCAGCACGGCGTGGCAGCTTTCACATTCATAGTGCCATTGGCAGGCGTTGACAGGCATTACCTCCTGCTTCGCATGCCCGCATTCCGGACAGGTCAGCACGGAGTCGAGGATGACGTTATTCATGTTGGCGTTCGCTCCACGGCGGTTTTGATGTCTTGTAGATCTTGCAGGAGGGCTTTTCGGGCTACCCCCTTGAAAAGCAGCATCATTGGCGATGACAGCCTGGCCGCCAACGTCTGCGGCAGGGAATCGTGGGAAGTGGTCAGCGTGACGGAACCGTTGCCGTTTTCTGCGATGCTCGTGGTGGCCAGGAATAGATAGCCGTCGCTTTCGGCGCGGGTGGTGTAGAACTTGCCTTCGATTGCGTCAGTAATCCATTTCTCGACGGTTGCCGGTTTCCCGAACAGCATTCGCGTCTCGCGCCAACGCAAACCCACCAGCCCGGTTGATGGTTTTTCGATGATTTCTATTCCGAGAATGCCTTTGATAATATTCGTGGCGCCTTCGATATCAGTCATGGCATTCCATACTGCCGCCCCGCTTGCGATAATGGCGATCTGCGCGTCTACGATCATGCTCTTTGTCC
>NZ_JBFRDW010000894.1:0-1777 GCF_052113985.1 Pseudoduganella sp. RAF53_2
GCAGCACATTGGACAACCGCCGCTCAGCCAGCAGATCCAGGCGCTGGAAGCCGAAGTCGGCGCGCAGCTGTTCGAACGCAGCAAGCGCTGGGTGCGGCTTACTGAAGCGGGCAAGCTGTTCCTGGAAGATGCACGCCAGATCCTCGCACAATCGGAACGCGCGGTCGTCACGGCGCGGCGCGCGCAGCGTGGCGAAGCGGGCGAACTGCGCGTCGGCTTTACTTTCTCGACGCCGTCCACGCCGCTGTTTGCGAAAGCGATCAAGCGCTATCGCCAGCTGTATCCGCACGTGTCGCTGACCTTGCACGAGATGGCGACCTTGCACCAGCTGGAGGCCATCGAAACGCGCAAGATGGACCTGGGCTTTGTGCGCCCGCCTGAAGTGACGCTACCGGAAGCGCTCACGCTCACGCACCTGCGTGACGATCCGCTGCTGCTGGTGCTTCCTTCCGATTCGCCGCTGGCGCACAAGCGCAAGGTCAAGGTGAAAGACCTGGAGAAACTGCCGTTCGTGATGTATCCGAAAGACGCCGGCACCGGTATCTACTTTCAGATTTTCCGGCTATGCCGCGCGGCAGGCTTTGTGCCGCAGATTGCGATGGAGGCGGGAGAAGCGTCCACCATCATTGGGCTGGTGGCGGCGGGGATCGGAGTGTCGGTGCTGCCGAGTCCATTCCACAGCATTCATATGGAAGACGTGGTGTACCGGGCGCTGGATGATGAGGCGGCGGCCACTTCCCTGCTGCTGGCGCAGCGCAGGGAAGACAGCTCGCCGCTCGTCGAAGCGTTCGTAGCGCTGGCGCGCGACGAAGCAGATCAGTCGTAATCGGCTTCGAGTTCCGAGCCAGCGTAGTTTTCCAGCTCCGCGAACAGGGTCTTCATGGCCGAGCGGCCAGGGATCTTTTGCAGCACGGTGCAGGTGCGGCGATACAGATCGATGCGATGCATCAGCACCGGATGATGCTGCGCAGGCACCAGCGTCACCAGCTGCGCCCAGCCGGTTTCGAAGTCCGGCTTATCCTTGCGCACCGCTTTTACGAAGCGCTCGAATTCCTTCTGCCCGGTACGTGCAACGATGCGGCCCTTGCCTTCCGCTGCGAAGATGATGGCCAGCGCGATCACGCCTTCCGCGTTCAGGTCCTCGTCCTTGATCGGACCTTCCGTGTTGTGGCGACGCAGCCAGCTGGCAAGACGCACGATGCCCTGCACTTCATGGCGCTGCTGCAGCTGCGACTGGAACTTCGACACGCCATCCCAATTCGCATTCGGATCGGTGTAGCAGATATCGAAGAACAGATCGCGCAGGCGGCGCTGGGCGTACACCGGGTCGGCATCATATTCGCCGATCAGCGTATCTTCCGGCATCGCCGACAAATCCTTCAGTTGGCGGAAGCCTGCCTGGAAGGCTGCTTCGGGACCATGATCCACCAGGAAGTCCAGCGCAGCCTGATCGCTGTCCACCGTCAGCAGCTGCTCCAGGCCGAGCGACACGCCGCCCACAGTCAGATTGATCGCCTTCTGAATGCCTTCCGCCGTGCGGTTGTTGGTGAACTTGTCCGCGACGTTGGCCGTAATCGTGGCCAGTTCCTCGGCCAGAATCACCGCTGCGTCCGGACGCGGATCGCCCGGCAGCAGCTTGATGGCGCGCGTCAGGCGCGGCAGGTTTTCTTGTACGAGTGCCGGCAGCATCAGTTGAAGATCCCAGTGCCCATGGAGCGGCGCGCACGTTCCTTGCCGCTCGCGCTGCGCGTGGTCGGCACCTGCTTGCGCAGGCGGC
>NZ_JBFRDW010000895.1:0-1764 GCF_052113985.1 Pseudoduganella sp. RAF53_2
CCACTCCAGGCCCGCGCCAGTTTCGTTCGTGCGCCAGGCCAAATAGAAGGTTTCGTCCGGCTTGCCACTCCAGGCCCGCGCCAGTTTCGTTCGTGCGCCAGGCCAAATAGAAGGTTTCGTCCGGCTTGGGTTCCTCCACTTGCTTCTCGACCAGCAGGCCCGCCAGGATGGCGGCGCGGGCGCATTGCTGCGGCAGGAAACCGAAACCCAGGCCACCGATCTGGTAGTCGAACTTGGCCTGCATGGTCGGCACCGTCAGGCTGTCCTGCCCCATCAGCACACCGACCGTGCGGGCCGCGGACTGGCGCGAGGAATCGGCCATCACTACGGCACGATGGTACTGCAACTGTTCCCGCCCTAGTGGCCCCGCCTCGGCCGCCAGCGGATGATGTGGCGCCACGCAGAACACCCATTTCAGGCTGCCGATCGGCTGCGAAATATAGCCGCCGCCCGCCGGGCCATCGCCGGGGGCGCCAACGATCAGGTCGACACGCCGGTCCAGCAAGGCTTCCCAGCTGCCGGACAAGGCCTCCTGCACCACCCGCAGGCGGGTCTGGTGCGCCACCTGATAGAAGGCATGCACGTCCTCGCGCAGCACGGCGGCGGTGAACATGGAATCGATGCCGACGGCGAGTTCGGTCTCCCAGCCGGACGCCACACGGCGCACGCGGTGCTCCAGGTCTTGCGCGGCTTTCAGCAGGTAGCGGCCCTCCTTCAGCAATTCGCGTCCGGCGTCGGTCAGCTCCACGCGCGGGCCGATGCGCTGGAACAACTGGACGCCCAGCTCATCCTCCAGCTTGGCGACCGTGTAAGAGATGGTCGATGGCACGCGGTGCATTTCCTTGCCCGCGGCGGAAAACGATCCGCGGCGGTCGATGGCGTCCATGATTTCCAGGGCATCCAGGCTAAGTCTGAGCATGTTCGATTTTTTGGATGATAGAACGGTAAATTATCCGTTTTTCAATTGCAGAAGTGCTCTCTATACTGTGAAACATGAATTCCGAATCGTTCGAAATTATCGCACAAGGAGATAATAATGTTGCAAATCCGTAAAAGTGAAGAACGCGGCGTGGCTAACTTTGGCTGGCTCGATTCCCGCCACAGCTTTTCCTTCGGCCATTACTACGATCCGAAGCACGTCGGTTTCGGTCCCCTGCTCGTGATCAACGAAGACAAGGTCGAGCCGGCACAGGGCTTCGGCACGCACRGCCACCGCGACATGGAAATCATCTCCTACGTCCTGGACGGCGCGCTGGAGCACAAGGACAGCATGGGTAACGGCTCTGTGCTGCACTACGGCGACGTGCAGCGTATGAGTGCAGGCACCGGYGTGCGCCACAGCGAGTTCAATCACTCGCATTCGGCGGGCGTGCACTTCCTGCAGATCTGGATTCAGCCCAACCAGGTTGGCATCGCACCGAGCTATGAAGAGAAGTATTTCACGCCGGAGAGCAAGACCAACCGCCTGCGCCTGATCGCTTCCAGCGACGGCCGCGATGGCTCGGTGCTAATCCACCAGAATGCCTCGATCTACGCGGCCATCCTGGACGGCTCGACGGACCTGGAACACAAGCTCGAAACGGGCCGCCAGGGTTATGTGCACGTCATCCGCGGCAACGTGACGGTCAACGGCACGCCACTGAAAGGTGGTGACGCCTTGAAAATCACGGATGACAACCTCATAACGCTGAACGAGGGCAAAAACGTAGAGCTGCTGCTCTTCGACCTGCCCAGCTAATAACTGCTATGATGGCAGGGCGTGCC
>NZ_JBFRDW010000896.1:0-1762 GCF_052113985.1 Pseudoduganella sp. RAF53_2
GTTTGATGGTGATGATGAGCATGATCAGATTTCGATGAAGCGCATCTTGAAGTTGCGGCCCTTGAAGGAGCCGAAATCACCGCCCATGCGGCTGGCGGCGTTCAGGCGCGAGAAGGCGTCGTAAGCGATGCGGCGGTCCAGCGCGACGTAGGTCTGGAACTCGGTCACATTGATCTTGCCGACTTGCTCCTTCATCAGCTTCCCGTCGCCGGTGAGGGCGCCCAGCACGTCGCCGGGACGCAGCTTGTCCTTCTTGCCGCCCGCGATACACAGGGTCATCATCGGCGCCGGATCGCCATGTTCATCTTCGGCCGACAGTTCCTTGATATCGCGCCATTCGACGGTGGAGCCCTGATACTCCTCGATCGCTTTCACCCACTTCTTCTCGTTGGGCGCGCACAGCGTCAGCGCCAGGCCCTGTTCGCCGGCGCGGCCGGTGCGGCCCACGCGGTGGATGTGCACCTCGCTGTCCTTCGACACGTCCGCATTGATCACGGCTTCCAGGCCGGAGATATCGAGGCCGCGCGCGGCCACGTCGGTCGCGATCAGGATCGAGCAGCTGCGGTTCGAGAACAGCACCAGGATCTCATCACGTTCGCGCTGTTCCAGTTCGCCGTACAAAGCCAGCGCGGAGAAGCCGTCGGCGCGCAGCGTATCGAGCAGCTCGCGGCAGTGCGCTTTTGTATTGCAGAACACGATGGCGGAGGCGGGGCGGTAATGGCCCAGCAGGCGCGCTACGGAAGCGTCGCGTTCATTGAAGCCGATTTCATAGAAGCGCTGTTCGATCTGCGAAGAAGTGTGCTGCGCTTCCACGATCACTTCCACCGGCTCATACAGGAAGGCTTCGGTGGCCGCGCGCATATCGTCCGGATAGGTGGCGGAGAACAGCAAGGTCTGGCGGCGTTTCGGGCAGGCACTCACGATGCCCGCGATCTCATCGTAGAAGCCCATATCCGTCATGCGGTCCGCTTCATCCAGCACCAGCATCTGCACGGTCGAGAGATCGATGGTCTGGCGCGAGATGTGATCGCGAATGCGGCCGGGCGTGCCGACCACGATATGCGCGCCATGCTCTAGCGAGGCAATCTGAGGACGCATTGGCGCGCCACCCGTCAGCACCAGGATCTTCACATTGCCCACGCTGCGCGCCAGGCGGCGCAGTTCGTTTGCCACCTGATCCGCCAGCTCGCGGGTAGGGCAGAGCACCAGGCCTTGGGTCGCGAACCACGCGGGATTGATTTTTTGCAGCAGACCGATACCGAAAGCGGCGGTCTTGCCGCTGCCGGTTTTCGCCTGGGCAATCAGGTCGCAGCCTTGCAGCACCGGCGGCAGGCTTTGCGCCTGGATTGGCGTCATTTCCTTATAGCCCAGCGAATCGAGGTTCGCCAGGAAGGCATCGGACAGGGGCAGGGTAGAGAAAGAAGTCATGGCGTTAGTCACGGCGCCAGACAGGTAGGCCCGTTAAGTCAAGATTGGGATCATTCTGCCAGATTGGCAGGCCGGTGGTATCGGTTGGTTCGAGCAGTTCCATCTGCTCTTGTTTCATCGCCTTGCTGCGCTTGCGCGGCGGCGGCGGACGCTTAAGCTCCGGCTCCATTGGCTCAGCAGGGCCAAAGCCCGGCAAATCCAAGGTCGCGTTGTCTTTTTTATCTCTCATTTGCCGCCACAGAAAACAAAATGGGGCGATACCCAGCGCAGTAAATGGGGACGTCACACATTTTCTGAAATGTGTGACGTCCCCATTTACTGCGCTGGGTATCGC
>NZ_JBFRDW010000897.1:0-1761 GCF_052113985.1 Pseudoduganella sp. RAF53_2
ATGATCGCCGCCGCGGCGCGTGCACTGGCGACCGGCGACCTGCTGGGAGCATTGAAGCGTGTGGCCCTACGTGGCGACGCCCCGGCGCTGGCCCTGCGTGGCATCGCTATGGCGCAGCTGGGCGATCTGCCGCGCGCCAAGGAGCTGCTGAAGCAGGCCGGGCGCGCATTCGGATCAAAGGAAGCGGTGTCCCGCGCGCGCTGCATCGTGGCGGAAGCGGAAATCGCGCTCGTGTCGCGCGACCTGGCCTGGCCGCCGAAGGCACTGGCTGCCGCGCGCGCTGCTCTGGAAGCGCACGGGGACCATATGAACGCTGCCCACGCGCTGCACATCGAAGCGCGCCGCGCGCTCCTGATCGGCCAGCTGGACGAAGCGGAACGCCTGCTTGGTACGGTCGATGCATCGCAGTTGCCACCGCCGTTGCGCACTTCCTTCGAACTGGCCGCTGCGGGCATTGCCATTCGCCGGCTGCATTCCGGTCCGGCCCGCGCGGCGCTGGAACGCGCTCGCGAGGCAGCGCAGCAATCCGGTATAGCGAGCCTGCTGGCGGAGGTCGACAGCGTGGCGCACGTATTGGAGGCACCGGCTGCGCGTCTGATTTCCGTCGGTGAGCAGTGCTTCCTGCGATTGCAGGAGGTGGAAGCATTGCTTGGCTCCGGCAGCGTGGTGGTGGATGCCTGCCGCCATGCGATCCGCGCCGGCTATGTGCTGGTGCCGCTCACCACGCGCCCGGTCCTGTTCACGCTCGCCCGAATGCTGGCTGAAGCCTGGCCCGGCGACGTATCGCGTGCTGCGCTGGTGGCCAAGGCATTTCGCGCCAAGGATGCGGACGAATCGCAGCGCGTGCGCCTGCGCGTGGAGATTGGCCGCCTGCGCAGCGAGATTGCCGGATTTGCAGAAATCACTGCAACCAGAGACGGCTTCGTGCTGGCGCCGTCCGGTGACCGGAAAATCGCCGTGCTGGCGCCTCCGTCCGACGATCATCAAGGCGAATTAATGGGCTTCCTGGCCGATGGCGAGTCCTGGTCGAGTTCTGCGCTGGCGATTGCGACCGGCGCCAGTCCGCGCACCGTGCAGCGGGCGCTGGAAACTCTGGCCGCCGAAGGCAAGGTGCATGCTTACGGACGTGGTCCGGCGCGGCGCTGGACCATTCCTTCGGTACCGGGATTCCCGTCAACCTTGTTACTCCCAGCTTCGCTGCCAGCCGGGTAGGATGGGCACGTCAAACAAACAAAGGGGCGAGACATGAAACATTCCAAAGCTGAGATTCTGCGCGAATATGGTCCATATCCGGACGCGGAAAGCGTTGGTGGCGTGACTTTCGACGGTGAGAACGTCTGGTTTGCGGCTGGCGGTGGGCTGATGGCCTTCGATCCTCAAGGCGGTGAAGTGGTGCAGTCGATCGATGTCGCAGCGCATGCCGGCACGGCTTTCGATGGGCGTTATCTGTTCCAGATCGCCGAAGACAAGATCCTGAAGATCGATCCGAAGAACGGCCAGGTGCTGTCTTCGATTCCCGCGCCGGGCAAGGGCGGCGACTCCGGCCTGGCCTGGGCCGATGGCACATTATGGGTGGGCGAGCACCGCGCCCGCAAGATTCGCCAGGTCGATCCGCAGACGGGCGAAGTGCTGCGGACCATTGAATCCAACCGGTTTGTCACGGGCGTGACCTGGGTGGACGGCGAGCTTTGGCACGGCACCTGGGAAGGCGACAAGAGCGACGTGCGCCGCATCGACCCGGGCACTGGCGAGGTACTGGAA
>NZ_JBFRDW010000898.1:0-1758 GCF_052113985.1 Pseudoduganella sp. RAF53_2
GGCATTCATGGACCGGCCGCTTTCTCCAGCTCGCGCAGCATACGCGCGACGCGGTCGGAGAGTTTTTCCGTCGTCAGTTTTTCGCGGAAGCGCTCGACCATCAATGCGAAGCCGAACGGCGTGGCGCGCCRCACGCCGTGGAAGCTGATCACGCGCCGCTGCAATTCCTCCAGCGTGGTGCGCAGGCGCTTCAGTTCCAGTTCCTGCTCCAGCACTTCGCGCTGGGCCTGAGTCAGCAGCAGATTGCCTGCATCGTGCTTGCGGAAGACTTCGAAGAACAGCGCCGACGATGCCTGCAACTGGCGGTTGCTCTTCGGCTGGCCGGGATAGCCCTGGAAAATCAGCCCGGCAATACGCGCGATTTCACGGAAGCGGCGTTGCGACAACTCGGTCGCGTTCAGACTGGCCAGCACATCTTCCAGCAAATGTCCGGTGGTGAAAGGACCGCCGTCCATGAACATTTCGCGCCACGGCAGCTCTTCCGGCGACAGCAGCTCGAAGCCATAGTCGTTGACGGCAATCGAGAACGTCGCCGGATGCGCGCGGCCGATGCGGTAAGCCAGCAGTGAGGCAAGCCCGATATGCACCGAGCGTCCGGCAAAGGGATAGATGARCAGGTGATGGCCTTCGCGGCTGTCCAGCGCCTCAATCACCGTCGTGCCGGGCGTGGGCAGCGCCGACCAGCGCTTCTGGATTTCGAGTAGCGGTTTGATGGCCTGCATTTCCGGCCCGTCGTAATGCCCCGCCGTGGCGCGGCGCATTTGCTCCATGGCGGCGTGCGCCAGCTCGGACGACAGGGGCATTTTGCCGCCCTGCCAGCGCGGCACGGCTCCTTTTGCACCCGTCGCGCGGCGCACGAAAGCGGTCATCTCGTGCACGCGCACGAATTCCAGTATGCGGCCGCCGAACAGGAAATGATCGCCCTTGCTCAGCCGCGAGATGAAGCCTTCCTCCACTGTGCCCAGCGTGGCGCCGTTCATATACTTCACCTGAATGGTCGCTTCGGACACGATGGTGCCGATGCCCATGCGGTGACGGCGCGCAATCGCCGCATCCGGCACGCGGTAGACGCCTTCTTCGTCCGGCAGCACGCGGCGGTATTCGGGATAGGCGATCAGGCTTTGTCCGCCGCGCGCGACGAAGTCCAGCGCCCATTGCCATTCTTCCTGCGTCAGGTAGCGGTAAGACCAGGCGGTGCGCACCTCTTCGTACAGTTCCTCGCTGCGGAAACCGCCGCCGAGCGCGATGGTGACGAGGTGCTGCACCAGCACGTCCAGCGGTTTCTCAGGCACGGGACGCGGTTCGATGTGGCGCTCGCGCACGGCTTCGATGGCGCCGGCGGCTTCCAGCAGTTCCAGGCTGTGCGTGGGGACCAGCGTGACGCGCGAGGCGCGTCCTGGGGCATGGCCCGAGCGCCCGGCGCGCTGCAGCAGGCGCGCGATGCCTTTGGCGCTACCAATTTGCAGCACGCGCTCTACCGGCAAGAAGTCGACGCCGAGATCGAGGCTCGATGTGCAGACCACGGCTTTCAGGCTGCCCCGCTTCAGGCCTTGTTCGACCCATTCGCGCACTTCCTTGTCCAGCGAGCCATGATGCAGAGCGATCAGGCCGGCCCATTCCGGCTTGGCGTCCAGCAGGTTCTGGTACYAGAGTTCGGCCTGCGATCTGGTATTGCAGAACACCAGCGTTGTTGAGTGCTGTTCGACTTCGTTCGCCACCGGTAGGAGCATCTGCATGCCGAGGTGGCCGGCCCAAGGG
>NZ_JBFRDW010000899.1:0-1758 GCF_052113985.1 Pseudoduganella sp. RAF53_2
ATGCATCGTGTCGTATTCATTCCCCCGACGGGCACATTAGTGGCGTACCATGAGCGAAGGCCTCGCCCAATGACTTGTTTTCGCAAGGCGGCGAATGTTCAGAGCCAGCGAGTGGCTGTTTTGCAGCCGCATTTATTTGGCGGGGAAATAGTCGTAGGCATCGGGTAGGGCGCCCACGACCTGACTACTGTATGGCTGAAGTAGTTGATCCTCGCCGCATGACGCACCATCGGCAAGCACAGGAGACGAAGTGACCCCACGAACTGACTTGATAACGTCGGACAAAATAACGGTCGTGCTCGCCGCGAGGGTGCAGTTCGGCCGGCGGTTTGCGTATAGATTGGCGCTTAATGCGGGGATACCTGTTGATTTAGTTGATGCGATTTTTAGTAGGGCAGACGGCGCAACGCGGGAGTCGTTTAGCGGTAGCCCGCGGTTCAGCGAATAACGTCGCCGAAGCCCATCATGTCTGCGGTGACGGGCCGGATTACGAGCCGAACTTTTGCCTGTTTGGCACATGCTCAGACACGCATTGAGTGCGCACACAGGTGTGTCTTATACGCATGCGCCGCAGGTCAGCACGCGAATGCAGGGTTGGGGTCAAGCGCTTGACGTTACCAGATTTTACTGAAGGGAGAGCCCATGTGGAAACGCGCGCGATGCGGTGTAGATGTAAAGTTTAACAATTGCGAACCGACGATAGATAGTATTGGTCGCTTCTTCCTTTGCCCGCGCTGCAACTTCAGAAACAAGCTCGAAAATGTCGGACGTTTTGGTGGGCCGCTCGAGCTGGTGCAGCGATCCGAGTTAAAGTTTCCAGCACTCTGAGCGCCCAGTAGCCTATGCCACATAGACGTGGCATTAGGACGTAAGAAAGGTCTGAGCTAAAGCGGTTACGCTCGCGATAAGAATACAATTGCAGCCCAGGCACCAGTTGGGTACTCTATCGCTCGCCATGAAACAGCTATCAGCAGCCGTACAGGCGGACGCAAGATAATGAATGTGGGGTAAGCTAAAGCCAAAGTGAGAACAACGCCAGGGAGCGTATAGAACGCCAGTAGTTTAATTCGAACGTCAGGCGGGCAAAAGGTTGCTATGACGTAAATCAGCGACTTACTGACAACCGCGATAATGAGATATAACGCTGCAGCAGCTTTTACGCAGATAAAGATCCATGGCGCATTCCTTAGCTTCAGTGTCTTGGGTCCCCAGCCTAGTCCACTAGAATTTTTTCCGAATAACGCCATGTCCCAGCCGCCTGAGCCACTTGAATAAAGGCTAGGGTGATCGCGAACGCACTCGAGGCCATTATGTCGTTCGCGACTGTGGTTGTAATGAGCGCCATACCAAGGGCCCCAACAACAGCAAACAGGAAAACCCAGCAGGGATGCAGGTTGGGAAGTTCAGCAATGAAAGAGAATGTCGCCAGAAGCGACACCGGTTGAGAATTCAGCGGGTGACGTCCGCAGGGCCTGACACCGTCGCCGGTGTCAGGCCCTGACTGGCTCGCGATGAGCCGAAGCAGGAGCGATGTGAGAGCGATCCTCACAGGTAGCAGGATCAGTTTTGCAGTATCTGTAGTGACATTCAAGGCATGCACGACCTTGAATAGCAAATTGTACCGTTTATTTGTAGAGGAGATGAATTCCCTGCGGCCTCAGACATTAGGCGCTTTTGTCGATACAGCGCTTGATCGCTGCTAAAGCTGGCGCCGCCGGCATTCATCCGAATTGGACAGTTGCCGCGGCCAGGTGCGGC
>NZ_JBFRDW010000900.1:0-1757 GCF_052113985.1 Pseudoduganella sp. RAF53_2
GTCGTCGGCGCCGGTCAGGTCGATGCCCAGGTATTCGGCGGACTTCAGCACCTGGCGCGCAGCCGACTTCACGAAGGCGTCCAGCTGGGTCGCATCCAGGCCGCACAGCGCGGCTGCTTCGTCGGCGTCGCCATCGTGGTAGCACAGGTGGTGCGCCAGGCGCACGATGCGGATCAGGGGATGCGCGGACTCCAGGCGCGTGACCGGCTCGTGGTGATACAGCACCGAGTCGGCCAGGAAGGAATCCAGGTTCCAGCGTTCGATCAGCCAGGCGCCCGCTTCGGTGTGCGTGATTTCCAGGGTGCGCTGCTCGACGGCGCACAGGTCTTCGTCGTCGCGCGCGGTGAAGTTGTAGGCGTATTCCTTCGGCGCGGTGGACAGCAGGGCCAGGCGGCCGACATTGTGCAGCAGGCCGGCCAGATAGGCTTCTTCCACGTGCGGGTAATCCATGGCGCGGGCGATGTCGCGCGCGATCACGGCAGTGGTAAGGGAACCTTTCCAAAACGCGCGCAGATCGGTGCTGCCGGAGTGCGGGAAGTTGTTGAAGGTCTGGAACACGGATTCGCTGATCACCAGCGTTTTGATCATGTCCGTGCCGAGCGACACCAGGGCCTGCTCCAGGCCTACGGAACGGCTGTGGCGCTGGTAGGCCGAGCTGTTGGCCACCGACAGGATCTTGGACGTCATCCCGGCATCCTTGGCGATCAGCGCGGCCAACTCCGGCATGCCGGCGTCGTCGGCTTGCAGCAGCTCAATCAGCTTGATGAGAATCTGCGGCATGGCCGGCAGACGCGCGATCAGCAAGCGATTGCGGATGTCATGATCAGGTTGATGCATCTTGGCGCCAAGGTGACGTAAAAAATCGGCGCCTAGCACATGGGGCGCCTGTTCAATTCTTTAAACAGTAACAGCTTTACCGTGCATTTCCCGCTTGCAATCTCAAATGCACATTAACATAAATATACTATAACTTATCGGCAATACAAATTCCCGGCGACACTTTGTTGCATTTATTAACGTACTAAGAGGGATTATTGTTAAAAATAAAACAATGTTGCTGTTATTCTTTCATTGGGACGATAGCATGCGCTTGACCACGCGCGACGTCAACCATAATCCGAGGGCTGTTACCGTAAAGCACAATTGGGCGCAGGCCAACAGTAGTATGGAGTGCGACAGCGCCGGGGCAATCACGCCTGCAATCACGGCGGCCAGCAGGGTGACGGCAAAACTTTGGCAGGAGGCGACCGTGCCGCGGATGTGCGGGAACAGGTCCAGCGCCAGCAATGTGGCGCCCGGGGCGACGACCGACATGCCGAAGGTGTAGAAGAAGATCGGCAAAGTGCTCCACGGCAGGGCGGGCGGCAGGAATAGGTGGTACAGCACATTCACCGCGGCGGCCGTCAGCAGGAAAGCGAAGCCGAAGCGGATCTGGCGCGCGAAGCTCCATTTGCCGGCGATGCGGTTGGCGGCCAGTGCACCGAGGAAGATGCCCGACACGGCAGGCACGAACAGCCACGCGAACTGGTCCGGGCCAAGGTGCAACTGCTCCGGCAGCGCAATCGGCGCGGCGGAGATGTAGACAAACAGGCCGCAGAAATTTAGCGCTACCACGCCTGTCTTCAAATGGAAAAGCGGCGAGGACAAAATCGTGCGGTAGCTGGTCCACAGGAAGCGCGGATTGAAGGCATGGCGCTTGTGCGGCGGCAGCGTTTCCGGCAGGCGGCGGTAGCACACCACGAACAGCAGGATGGTGT
>NZ_JBFRDW010000901.1:0-1747 GCF_052113985.1 Pseudoduganella sp. RAF53_2
GGCGTGTGCGACCGCGTGAAGTTTGAAGACCTGTCGCAGCCGGTGGCGGGCGACAAGCTGTGCAACAGCGAGGAATGCTTCGACGAGCGTCTGTTGAATGGCTTGCCTGAGATGATCAGGAACGCCCAGAAAGACATGGTCATCGTGCTGCACCAGAAGGGCAGCCATGGTCCGGCTTACTGGAAGCGCTATCCGGCCGAATTCAACAAGTTCACGCCGGTATGCCAGACCAATGAGCTGGAAAAGTGCTCGCGCGAGTCCATCGTGGCGGCCTACGACAACACGATTCTTTATACCGACTTCTTCCTGAGCCGCGCTATCGATGTGCTGCGCAAGGCCGCGGCCGAGGGCGGCGCCGACACTTCGCTGCTGTATTTCTCCGATCACGGCGAATCGCTGGGCGAAAAGAATATGTATCTGCACGGTGCGCCTTATATGTTTTCGCCGGCCGAGCAGCGCAAGGTGCCGATGATGCTTTGGATGTCGGACGGCTTCAGCGAGCGCTTCAAGGTGGATCGCGCTTGCCTGGCGGCCCGCAGCGGTCAGGAATTCTCACACGACAACGTCTTCCACTCTACGCTCGGGATGCTGAACGTGAACACCGCTGTCTATAACCCTAAACTGGATATCTTCCATGCATGCATCCGCGGCTAAGCCTCTGATTCGCCCAGTCCCGCTGATGCTGGCGCTGCTGGGTATCTCGGCGCTGGTCATCCTGTGGCTGGGCGAGTTCACAAACGTCGATCTGCAGCTGGCGGACGCTACTTACGACTTCTCGAAGCATGTGTTCCCCCTGCAGCACGCCTGGTTTGCCGAGCGGCTGAATCATGAAATCCTGAAGCAAGTCATGACGGTGGCCGCCGTGGTGGTCGTGGTGCTTGCTCTGTACGATAAATGGCGTCCATTTGCGAGCTGGGGCTGGGAGCGCCGCATGGGCGTGCGCGTGGTCGCAATGTCGGCCGCATTGGTGCCGCTTGTGATCAGCCTGCTCAAGCGCGCAAGTTCTTCGCATTGCCCGTGGGATGTTCAGCGCTATGGCGGCGACGCTCCTTATATCCGTCTGCTTGAATTGATGCCGGACGGTATCGCTGCCGGCCATTGCCTGCCGGGCGGCCATGCTTCCAGTGTGCTGTGGCTGATTTCCCTGTCCGCTTTCTGGTGGCCGCGCCATCCGCGCAAGGCGCTGGCGGTCGCGATTGTCATGCTGGCCTTTAGCTTCGGCGTCGGCTGGATTCAGCAGCTGCGCGGCGCACACTTCCTGACCCACACACTGTGGTCAAGCTGGATCGCTTGCGCTCTCGTGTTCGTGATCTATCAATTGAATACGAAAGTGCTTGCCAAGCTGCCGGACGTTAGCTATAGTTCTGTCCCTCGCAACGCTACGGCAGCAACTGCTGCAGAGTGAAGCGAAAAAAGAGGGGCTTGACGATGAACGCAAAACACCGCATAATCTCGCTTCTCTGCTGCTGACGAACACAACGCTTCGATCAATTAGGCAGCGCCCCGAACGGGGGGTCTTTAACAATCAACAGTCGATAAGTGTGGGCGTTTGAAGATGGCCAACGCGCCGAATGGCGCGATGCTCAAATAATATGCTTCAAATGCTCGCGCAAAATGAAACGTAATCTCKTTAWGAGATTTCGTCAGTATTTTGAGTGAGCGACCAAGTCAGCAATGACTTAAAACAGAGATTGAACTGAAGAGTTTGATCCTGGCTCAGATTGAACGCTGGCGGCATGCTTTACAC
>NZ_JBFRDW010000902.1:0-1739 GCF_052113985.1 Pseudoduganella sp. RAF53_2
GAAGAAGCCCACCCGTTTTGGAGGCGGGCGGGCTTCAGCACCACTCGAGGAAACTTACTGGGCTGCTACGCGATCATTGTGCTTCTTGTGGGCGATAGCGCGGCTATCGCGGTTCGCCTCTCGCTCCAGGGCGCGGCGCTCTTTCTTGGTCACTTTGCCGTCGGACTTGGCGGCTGCTTCATCGGCATTCAGCTTGGCTTCGCGCTTTTCCAGGTTCTGGGTTTCTTTCGCGGTCAGCTGGCCGGAAGCGGCGCCGTTGGCGATGCGCGCTTGCTGGTTGGCTTCACGTGCATCCAGCTTCGGAGTGTTGGTCTGTGCGAAAACAGGCAGGGCCAGAGCGGAGAAGACGGCGGTCAGGAGCAGCTTTTTCATTTGTTATCCCTTTCAGTCAAAGTGAGCAAATCGCCCATGAGCAATTAACGCACCCAGCACTGCCGAGTTGACTGCAAAAGTGTTGCGAGTGTAAGCAATTGAAACCGCTTCAGGACTGAAGCTCAGGGGCCGCACGAGGTCCACTCACGCGGCGTCAACTGCTGCCCTTCGATCTTCGTCCACTCGCCGGATGCATTCGATAGCAGAAGCCCGCTGCTGGTCACAATCAAAGCGCTGCCATCGGCATTGAACTGGTAGCCGAGCATCGCGCCGTCATCTGCATCACCCGGCACGACACGCCTGTCCAGCGGCCCCTCGCTCTTCACATATACCAGTTCCTGCGGAACAGGAACGGAGGCAATGCGCGTAGCGACTGGCGCCGCGCCAATATACCGCCCCGGTTCACCGGCCGCGGCAGGGATGGCCTGCCAGGTCTTCCCGAAATCGACGCTTTGCTGCATCACCGGCATATCTTCGATCACGCGGACGGTGTACAGCCTGTCCCATCGATCCACCTGGTATTGTTGCTGCCACTCCTGCGACGAAAGCTCTGCGGCCTTCCACGTTTTGCCGCCATTTTTACTGACGTAATTTGCGTCATGCGAAGTTGCGACGATGGTGTCGCCGATAGCGGTCACGCCCTCACATGCGCTGGAACCGCTCCACGTCAGCACGGGTTCTTCGTCCACGACCGCGGAAGTTTTGTGCCCGTTGAAGTCCGTGCGTGTCAGCACGATGTGGCGCTTTCCATTGCGCTTCAGCCGGGACTTGTAGCTGATGAGACGCCGGTCGAGAATCCCCGTAGTCTGCCAGCGCCCATCCCCAGCGAGCCGGTCGACCATCAAGCCGTTGGC
This sequence comes from Pseudoduganella sp. RAF53_2, assembly GCF_052113985.1. NCBI lineage: Bacteria > Pseudomonadati > Pseudomonadota > Betaproteobacteria > Burkholderiales > Oxalobacteraceae > Pseudoduganella > Pseudoduganella sp. RAF53_2. Next base: position 1,227 of record NZ_JBFRDW010000902.1, read on the forward strand.
GCTACAGGCATACAGCCGCCCTTTGCCATCGATCGCTGGAATCATGTGTTCACCCAGCGACTCCCAGCTCCGTCCCATGTCCGGACTGCGATACAGCATATTGCTGGCGACAGCGTAAATCGATGCACCAACTAGCACCGGCCCTTGCTGCGGCACGATATCGCTGGGCCAGTTCCGGTCATCCCAGGTGGCGCCACCGTCGTCACTACCGCGTGCGCCAAATGTACCGAGGACGAGCAGTTCACCACGCTGACCGGCAACTGCCGAAATGATTTCATGCGAGTTGCAGGCCGTGCCGAATGCAGCGGATGGAATGGCACACGCCATTGCCGCCGCCATTCCGGCGACGCGATTATTGAACCTCATACCTGCGGATTGAGCCTTTCGATTTTTGAGTACAGTTTGTTCAGACCTGCCAGATAAGCTTTCGCGGACGCCACCACAATATCCGGGTCCGCGCCGACGCCATTGACGATGCGGCCCGAATGCGCCAGGCGCATCGTGACTTCGCCC
>NZ_JBFRDW010000903.1:0-1735 GCF_052113985.1 Pseudoduganella sp. RAF53_2
GCCATGGGGTATCTGTGTAGGGGTTATGGGCCTGTTGCACATTATCAGGCGCTGTTGCGCGCTTTAAAGGCCTGAACAGAAGCCCGTTTCCCGTCCTGCTTATAGCCAGCGCCTTGCGCCGGCTACCGTATTCTGGAAGCCTGACAGTAGGCATATATTGTAGCGTGGCAACAGGGGCAGGACCTGACTTTGTTCCGCTGCAGCAACAGATTGGAGCACAAGATGAGAACAGGCGGCATCGACAACAGCCAGATTCAGGCCATGATTGCCCAGCTGAAAGCGGCGGCGACGCGTCCGCAGGCCACGCCGCCCGCGATCCAGACCGAAAAGCCGGCCACCCAGGTCGACTTTTCGCAAGCGCTGAAAGGCGCCCTGGACACCGTGGCGATCAGCCAGAACAAGGCGGAAGACATGAGCAAGCGCTTCCAGATGGGCGACGACTCCGTCAACCTGTCGGACGTGATGATTGCCCAGCAAAAAGCCAGCATCAACTTTCAGGCCACATTGCAAGTTCGCAACAAACTGGTACAGTCCTACCACGACATAATGAACATGCAAGTGTGACCAATGCTAAAACAGCTGATCGCCGCCATCTCGCTGATGGGACTGGGCGCCGCACACGCGGCCGGGCTCGAATTCCGTTTTGACGATTCTTCCGCACGCCTGTACAGCGCTGCAGTGCAGAAGGGCGAGATCGACGCCGCCACGGCGGAAGCGATCAGGCGCTTGCCGGAAACCGGAGCAATGGTGCGCAAGATGCRCCTGAAGGATGCGGATGCCTTCCTCGATTATCTACGCCGCATCGGCAAAGATCCCAAGCAGGCCGCGCTCGCCGCGCAGGTGCAGGCGGAGTTTGCGCGCGGGGATAAATTCACGTCAGCGGCCACGGAGGTGAGGCGCCAGCTGAAGGCGTATCTGCCGCCGGACTTCGCGGCCAAGTTCACCGTGCATTTCATTTTCGGCGGCGGCGCCACCGGTTTCGCCTTCGACGATGTGCACGATGATGTGTACGTCAACCTTGCCCGCTTCACCCAGGCGACCGCCGAGGAGCTGGCGGAGGTGGTGTCGCATGAGCTGTTCCATGCGGTGCAGGCCCATGCGATGAGCGCGCCGCCGCGTCCACCGGCCGGTATGCCGCAAGCCGCGACCGGCAAAATCTGGATGAACCGCCTGCTGTACGACCTGGTGCAGGAGGCGACGGCCGAGATCTTCACGCATCCGATTGCCGATCGCCCGGCGACACCATTCTCGGCGCCACACAAGGAGAGCATTGCCCGCAACGGCAAGCGCATGAAGTCCATCGCGGGCCTGCTCGAAACGTCGGCCCTGCGTCTGTTGCTGGCGCCGCCTGCTGATGAGGATCATTACGATCCGATTTACGGCATCCTGTTCTACGGGGATTTCGATGAGCTGGGTTACGACATGGGCTGGATCATGGCCAATGCCATCGAGCGCAAGGACGGCAAGGATGCCATCTACCGCATCCTGCAAGGCGAGCCGAAGCAGTTCGTGCTGCGCTACCAACAGATCGCCGAAAGCGATCCTTCCCTGTTCAAATTCAACGAGGATTTCCTGCGCGCCGTGCGCGCACTCTAGTTCAGGCCGGCGATACGGGCGTTGCGCTCGCGTTCGAGCTTGGTGATGTAGCGCTGAACGGCGTTCAGCGCGGAGCGGGGAATGTCGACGAACTGGCAGCCAAGGCGGCGGTTCGATTTGTTGTTCAAAAGCGTCAATT
>NZ_JBFRDW010000904.1:0-1734 GCF_052113985.1 Pseudoduganella sp. RAF53_2
GTGCCGACCCAGAGGCGGCCCGCTGCGTCTTCGTACAGGCTGGTGACGTTGTCGTCCGGCAGATGGCCCGCGCCGCCGCCTTCCGCGCGGATGTGGCGGAATTTGCCGGTAGCGGGGTCGAGCATGTCCAGCCCGCCGCCATTCCACTCCGAGCCCGCCCACAGGCGGCCTTTGCGGTCTTCCAGCACGGCGGTGGTGCCGTTGACTGCGCGGCTGCCCGGGTCTTTCGGATCGTTCTGGTAAAGCTTGAATTTGCCGCTGGCGATGTCGAAGCGGATCAGGCTGTTGCCCGTGCCCAGCCACAGCACGCCATCCTTGCCTGGCGCGATGGTGTTGATGAAGTCGCTGGCCGTGTTGCCGAAGTGGGTCACGCTGAAGCTGCCGTCCGGCTTATCCAGGCGGTTCAGTCCGCTGGACGTGCCGACCCACAGCGGTCCGCTGCTGCCCTGGTACAGGCTGTAGATGATGCTGTGACTGAGTGCACCAGGCTTGCCGTCGCCGATATAGCGCCGCTGCACTTGTCCCGTCGCGGGATCGTACAGGCCGAGGCCGAGATTGCCGCCCAACCAGAGTTTGCCATCCGGGCTGGTCGCCAGGCTGAGCAGGGCATTGCTGGCCGGCGCGACTTTGCCGTCGATGCGGTATGGCACGGCGCGCGCGAAACCGCTGCTGTTCAGATTGACCAGAGAGATGCCGTCGGTGAACGAGGCCAGCCACAGATTGCCGCCGCGGTCCTGCATCATGGCGCGCAGATTGTCGCCGGGGAGGGAATAGGGATCGTCCGCCTGGTGCACGAACTGGTCGAAACGGTTTTCCGCTTCGTCCCAGCGCAGCAGGCCGGCGGTCAGGGTTGTGGCCCACAATGTGCCGGACTGGTCGATAAAGAAGCCGGTCACGCGGCTGTTGGGCGAGGCGATATGCTGGCGCTTCTCCCATGGCTGTTTGCGGTCCCAGCGCAGCACGCCTGCTTCGGTGCCGATCCACAGCCGGCCTTGCCGGTCGAATTGCAGGGCGCGCACGATATTGCTGCGGGCCGTGGGATCGTTATCTGGGCCAGTGCGGTAGTGCACGAACTCGCTGGCGCCCGGCGCCAGATAGTCGATGCCGCCGGGCCAGGTGCCGGTCCACACGCCGCCTTCGTTGTCGCGCTCCAGCGCATTCAGGTCGTTGCTGGCCAGGCTGCCAGGCTTATTGGCGTCGTGCACGTAGAGCGTGAATTGGCCGCTGGCCGGGTCGAAATGCTGCAGGCCGCCCCAGGTGCCGACCCACATGCCATCGCGGCCGTCAGAAATGATGTTTTTGATGACGCGGACATTGGTCGGCCAGCCCGTGGGCGCGAATACCGTGAAGTTGCCGGTCGCTGGGTTGAAGCGGGCCAGACCTTCCTGCGTGCCTGCCCAGATGCGGCCCGCGCGGTCTTCGAACAGGGCCGAGACGCGGTCATGCGGCAGCGTGCCCGGCTGTCCGGTGCGGCTGACGTAGCGGATCGCGCGGTAGCCGTCGTAGCGATATAAGCCGTTGGTATGCGTGCCAATCCAGATGAAGCCTTGCCGGTCTTGCAGCAGGGACAACATTGAAGGCTCGTCATTACCCAGTGGCCCCAGTTTTTTGAAGCGTAGCGAGGGCGGGGCGGCCAGGCATGCGCCGGTCACCGCCAGCAGCAAAAGCAGCAGGGCGAACAGGCGGGACAGGGGAGTGGATGGATGGCATGAACGATACATACTGTTACTTTAT
>NZ_JBFRDW010000905.1:0-1729 GCF_052113985.1 Pseudoduganella sp. RAF53_2
GTCTACCTGGTCTCCGGCCTGGCCGAATGTAACCGCCACCCGTTCGACGTGGTGGAAGGCGAATCCGAGATCGTCGGCGGCCACATGGTGGAATACGGCGGTATGGCGTACGCCATGTTCTTCCTGGCGGAATACGCCAACATGATCCTGATCTCCCTGCTGGCATCGGTCATGTTCCTGGGCGGCTGGTCTGCTCCGATCGCAGCGCTGGATATCGGCGGCGTGTTCGGTGGCTTCATCTGGCTGTTCATCAAGACCTTCTTGATCGTGTCTCTGTTCATCTGGACCCGCGGTACCTTCCCGCGCTACCGCTATGACCAGATCATGCGTTTGGGCTGGAAAGTGTTCATCCCGCTGACCCTGGTGTACCTGGTGTTCGTGGCGACCTGGATGCAGACCTCCTGGAATATTTGGAAGTAAGAGAGCGAATACAGAATGGACCGATTGAAAGATTTCTTCGGCAGCTTCATGCTGRCCGAGTTGTTCAAGGGGATGGCGCTGACGGGCAAATACATGTTTGCCAAGAAGATCACCGTCCAGTTCCCTGAAGAGAAGACGCCGATCTCGCCGCGTTTCCGTGGCCTGCATGCACTGCGCCGTTATCCCAACGGTGAAGAGCGCTGCATCGCCTGCAAACTGTGCGAGGCCGTGTGCCCGGCGATGGCCATCACCATCGAGTCGGAACAGCGTGACGACGGCTCGCGCCGTACTACGCGCTACGACATCGACCTGACCAAGTGCATCTTCTGCGGTTTCTGCGAAGAGTCCTGCCCGGTCGACTCGATCGTGGAAACCCACGTACTGGAATACCACGGCGAAAAGCGTGGCGACCTGTACTACACCAAGGAAATGCTGCTGGCCGTGGGCGACCGCTACGAAGCGGAAATCGCCGCCAACCGCGCCGCAGACGCTCCTTACCGCTGATCGCCGAGGCTAACTAATGAACTTCACAACCGTATTGTTCTACGTGTTCGCTGCCATCCTCGTGCTGGCATCGACCCGCGTAATCACGGCCCGCAACCCGGTGCACGCTGCACTGTTCCTGGTGCTGGCCTTCTTCCAGGCGGCCGGCATCTGGATGCTGCTGAAAGCCGAATTCCTGTCCATCGTGCTGGTGCTGGTGTATGTCGGCGCCGTGATGGTGCTGTTCCTGTTCGTCGTGATGATGATCGACATCGACCTCGACAAGCTGCGGGCAGGGTTCTGGAACTATCTGCCGCTGGCGTCCATCATCGGCGGCGTGATCGTGCTGGAGATGGCTTCCGTGCTGTGGCGCTCCTTCGGCGTGGCTGGTACCCAGGCGCCTGAGGCGTCCAACACCATCGGCCAGACCAAGGCGCTGGGCCTGGCGATCTACACCGAATACATCTATGCGTTCGAAGTGGCGGCAGTCGTGCTGCTGGTGGCCATCGTGGCTGCCGTGGCCCTGACCCTGCGCAAGCGCAAGGACATCAAATACTTTGACCCGGCCGATGCTGTCCGCGTCAAGCGTAACGACCGCCTGAAGATCGTGAAGATGGACGCTGTCGTCCACGCTCCGGTCGAAGCGGCCACGAAGGAGGCACCATGACTTTATCGCTCGCACACTACCTGGTCCTGGGCGCGATCCTGTTCGCGATCTCGATCGTCGGTATTTTCCTGAACCGCAATAACGTAATCGTTCTGCTGATGGCCAACGAACTGATGCTGCTTGCACTGAACATGAACTTCATCGCGTTCTCGCATTACC
>NZ_JBFRDW010000906.1:0-1715 GCF_052113985.1 Pseudoduganella sp. RAF53_2
ACCTTGCATCTCGACCAGGGCGAGAAGGTTCATGGTCGCTCGCTGGTCATCGCAACCGGCGCGCGCTACCGCAAGCCGGATCTGCCTGAGCTGGGCGAATACGAGGGACGCGGCGTCTACTACAGCGCCTCTTACATGGAAGCGCAGTTCTGCCATAAGGAAGAGGTGGTCGTAGTCGGCGGCGGCAATTCTGCCGGCCAGGCCGCCGTTTTCCTGGCCGCGCACACTCGGCATGTGCATATTCTGGTGCGCTCGGAAGGGCTGGCGGCCAGCATGTCGCACTACCTGATCCAGCGCATCGAGGCCACGCCGAACATCACGCTGCATACGCGCAGCCGGGTCGTGGAGCTGTGCGGTGAAGACAAACTGGAGTTCATCCGTTGCCGCATGGATGGCAGCGGCGAGGTGGTGGAAAAGCCGATACGCCATGTCTTCCTTTTCCTCGGCGCCGACCCTTGCACCAGCTGGCTGAACGATTGTGTGGCACTGGATGACCGCCAGTTCGTGCTGACCGGCTGGCAGATCCCGCCCGGCCGATGGCCGCTGGAGCGCCGCCCGCATCCGCTGGAAACCAGCAGACCAGGCGTGTTTGCCGTAGGCGACGTGCGCAGCGGTTCAGTCAAGCGTGTGGCGGCGGCAGTGGGCGAGGGCTCGGCGGCGATCCAGTCGCTGCACGTGGTGCTGGCCGGAGTGCCGGATGCTTGACGGGATGTCGATGGACCAGCTGCGAACCTTTATCGCAGCTGCAGATGAAGGCAGTTTTTCAGCCGCAGGACGCAAGCTGCGGCGGGCGCAGTCGGTCGTTAGCCAGACGCTCGCCAACCTTGAGCAGCAAGTCGGCTTTCCCTTATTCGACCGCAGCCGACGCTATCCCCGCTTAACGGAACAAGGCCGCGCCCTGTTGGAAGATGCACGAGCGGCAGCCAGCAGCATGGATGGCTTCAAGGCGCGCGCGCGTTCGCTATCGGAAGGGCTGGAACCCGAGCTTTCCGTGTCGGTGGACGTCATGTTTCCGATTGCGCGGCTGACGGATGCGGTGCGCTGCTTCCACGAAAAATATCCCAGCACGCCATTACGCCTTGGTGTTGAGGTACTGGGCGCTGCCGTGCAGCCGATGCTGGAAGGCGTCGCGCGCATTGCCATTCTCGGCTCTTTCCCCGAGCTGCCGCCTGGCTGCAGCAGCGAATATCTGTTGTCCGTGCCGCTGGTTGCGGTCGCGGCGCCAGAGCATCCGCTGGCCAAAATCAAGGGGCCAGTCCCGCGCAGCGAGGCCGCGCGCCATGTGCAGCTGATTCTGACCGACCGCTCGGAGCTGACCGCTGGACGCCAGTACGGCGTGTTCAATCCGAATGGCTGGCGTCTGGCCGACCTGGGCGCCAAGCATGCCTTCCTGCGTGCGGGCCTGGGTTGGGGCGGCATGCCGCTGCATATGGTGGAAGGCGACCTGGCCAGCGGTGCGCTGGTGCGCATCGAACTGGAAGCCAGCCCGGTACTGGGCAACGCCTTTTCCATGTACGCTGTCTACCGCAAGGATGCGCCGCCAGGGCCGGCAGGGCGCAGCTTTATCGATTTGCTGAAACAGGGCTGAGGCCTGCGATGTGACGGCCGCTGTCGATGGTGTAGCCGTTGCGGCCGCGGCGCTTGGTGTCGTACAGCGCGGCGTCGGCGCGGCCGATCAGTCCTCCTGAGGTTTCACTGCCGCCCTGATATAGCGC
>NZ_JBFRDW010000907.1:0-1706 GCF_052113985.1 Pseudoduganella sp. RAF53_2
ACGAAAGGCAGCAAGGTATTAACTTGGAGGAGCCGCCGGGATCGTAGGTAATCAAGAGGAAATGTCGACTTATCCCCCCAAAAAAACACCATCGAAAAGCAAAAAAGCCAGCTCTCGGAGCTGGCTTTTCGTAAATCAAATATTTACTTGTATTCTTGGCGGAGAGGGGAAGTCAAATCATGCCACACAACCCGCATGAATACTTGGTTTAAGCCATCACAACCACACGAATACCGTCACCGATACCGTCAAAAATTTGTGTCGCAAGTATATTCAGTTGCGGATAGCCCTCACCTCAAGAACCAAGCGACCGCAATATTGGTTGCTGTTGGTCCTGAACAACAAATGGACACGTCGAACGAAYGTCGGCCGACCTACGCTTCCCAACTGCCCTTCGCCCATGTCCAGTGCATTTCAATTGCCACACGGCTTGGACGGTCTGGCATTTGCACCGGCAAGCGAACCGGAGCACCGCCAAGAGTTGAATAAGTAGTTGCCTGCAATTTTGGAGAGATGACTACTGTCATCGAAGCGGGGTCGATCGCAATAAGACCTAGGTCATAGAGAGTATGGATATCGGCTCGCAGAAGGAGTCCATTTTCCACTACATTCGTCTCTTCACCCATGTAGCCGTATATGTGTGCCGCTTCCAGCGCAGCTGGTACGTCGCAACCCGAGAGCGCACAATGTCCCTCATATGCTGCCAGGACCAAACGTCGGAACTTTCCTTGCCCCTGACGACAGACTATTGCCGCGAGAGTCTTTTTGCGAGCATCCTCGATGCTCTCAGGATCAAAATCATCTTCGCCGCTGCTACTTGTGTCGTTGCCCTGAACAGGATTCGGCGGTCCGCTGCTGAGTCCCTCAAGATTGAAATGCCCATTCTCCCACTCTCTCACCAACGCCAGCCCCAGCACCTGGTATCGAGGATTGGGTTTAGCTTTCACCTGTCGAATTACTCCGACGGGAATCTCATCTCGTTTGCAAGCTAGAAGCGCGACGTTGGTATACATCCGGTCGCGCTTGGAAGGGTCAAGCTGCTCTTGGAAATACTCGTAGGTCCAAGAGCCATCAGGGTTAAATTTTGGCTCACGATCCGGGTAAGGCCCCCCCAGAGACTCACGAATACTCAACGCGTACTGCGATCCCGCCGGCTTGTGGATTCCTTTCGCCTTGTTCACCAGGAACATACCATTAGCCATTTGCGCCGGCCAAGAAACCTCCTGTCCTTTATGCTCATGGAACCAATTTAATGCCTCCCGGTGTTCCGGTGTGAGCGCATCCAACTTCAACAAGGGGGCTACTGGCCGACCATGGGAGACATCGTTTGGAGTCTGGAAATTAAATGGTGGCTTTAACTTCTCCGATTGTACGTGGCCGTGAATAATTTGAAGTTCGGCTAAGACATGCTCCCGCGTGACGTTTTCCTTTCCAGCTTGACCTTCCAGCCGGCCGCGAACCTTCTTGATACCTTCGCCGCTCAGGGAGAAAGATTGATTGGGATTATCGTTGTTTAACCAGTGATTACGGCTCCAATGACCAATTGCCTGGCCTAGTAAGTACTTCAATAGCTCCGCCGACATATTAACGTCAGCGCGAATTTGATCAGGGTCATCCACGAATTGTGCTGCCATAAAAGAGGCGAGCGTAAATGCAGAGAGCCGTTTTTTGTCGTCTCTAAGGCTGTTCTCGGGGCGGTAGAACTG
>NZ_JBFRDW010000908.1:0-1698 GCF_052113985.1 Pseudoduganella sp. RAF53_2
GACCTGTGCGTTCGCGACGGCGGCCGACGCCGCGGGAAGTAAGTTGGTGGCAGCGGCCGACGCCGCGACGCTCGGAGCTGCCGTCGCTGCGGCGGGCGACGCGGGCGCGGCTGGGTGGGCGTTGGACGCTGGAAGGCGTGCGTCGGCGGTGCGGCTGGACGCGGACGCGCCTGGCGGCATGGCGACATTGCGCGCGCCTGGCATCAGCTGCCAGGCCGCGGCGCCGGTCAGCACGACGCCTGCGAGCACGCCGGCGGCGACATAGGGCCACGGTCCGCGCGCGGCGGCGGCTGCGGCAACGGAGGAGCGTCCTTCACCGGCAAACACTTCTTCCGCCGCACGGCGCAGGATCTTGCGGCTGACTTGATGCTGGTTCTCGACATACGCGCCCAGCAGTGCGCGGTCGCACAGCAAATTGATCCGGCGTGGCACACCTTTGGTCAGCTGGTGCAGCTGTGCCATCAATGGACGCGGGAATGGCGCGATGGACGAGGCGCCGGCGACGGTCAGGCGATGCTCCACATAAGCGCCCACTTCCGCCTCGGACAAGGAGCCCAGGTGATAGCGCGCAATCACACGCTGCGCCAGCTGCTCCAGCTCGGGACGCGCCAGCATGCCGCGCAACTCCGGCTGTCCAATCAGGATAATCTGCAGCAGCTTGCGCTCACTGGTTTCCAGGTTGGTCAGCAGGCGCAATTGTTCCAGCACCTCAGCGGACAAGTTCTGCGCCTCGTCGATCACCAGCACATTGTTCAGCCCCTGCGCATGCGACGACAGCAGATAAGCATTGATCGCATCCACATACCCTTTGACCGAATGCGCCGCGCCGGACATCTCGATGCGGAACTCATCGCATACCGACTGCAGCAGCTCCTCCACCGTCAGCTTCGGATTGAAGATATACGCCAGACGGCAGTTGGCAGGAATCTGCTCCATGAAGCAGCGGCACACCGTCGTCTTGCCCGCGCCGATCTCGCCGGTTAACAGAACGAAGCCACCGCCGCTGCCCACGCCATACAGCAGATGCGCCAAAGCCTCGCGATGGCGTTCGCTCATGAACAGGTAGCGCGGATCGGGCGCGATGGAAAACGGCGACTGTTTGAGATGGAAGAATTGCGTGTACATGAAAACCTTCAGCGCAGCGCCGGTGGCAGCGGCTTGAACTTGGCGCAAAAAATCTTGGAACGGGTATTGAAATACACAATGCGGCTGCCCGCCTTGCTCTCCCGGACCGGATAACGCGAATTTTCGATTGTCGCATACCGCGGGCCGTCCTGCGTCGTAATGGCTTTTTCGAGATCTTCCGGCTTGCCATCGACCACTGCGCCCACGAAGGCGTAGGGGAAGGTTTCGTCACTGACCATCACCTCCAGGATCGGCATATTCCAGAGGGTCGCGCCCTGGGTGCGGAACCAGTAAGCGCCGCCTTCACGCTTATACGGCTGGCCGAAATACTGCACCATGTAGTCGAAATAGTAGCGATTGGTGGTTTCGTCGCGGCATAACAAGCCGCTGCCCATGACCGTGCCGAAGTGGCTGGGTGGAGCAGAATGCGCAAGCGGGGACAGTGCCAGCAGGGCGAGACAGGTCAGGCGTTTCAGCAGCATCAAAGTTTCTGCATCCACGCCCGGTTCGCGCTGATTTTTGCCTTGGCAGCCGCCGGCAAGGCTTCGTAGCAGCCGGGGTATTGCTTCAAAG
>NZ_JBFRDW010000909.1:0-1697 GCF_052113985.1 Pseudoduganella sp. RAF53_2
CTGTAAAAACGTTAATTACTGATAGCATGTGGCACCTCATGAGCGCGCCAGTTTACATCCTCGTCGTCGACGACACTGCCCCTGTAAAAACGTTAATTACTGATAGCATGTGGCACCTCATGAGCGCGCCAGTTTACATCCTCGTCGTCGACGACACTGCCCAGAACCTGATTGCCACGGAAGCCCTGCTGGCGCGGGAAGGCGTGTCCGTGCTGAAGGCCGGCTGCGGCAACGAAGCGCTGGAGYTGCTGCTGCAGCACGACGTTGCCCTGGCCCTGATCGATGTGCGCATGCCCGACATGAACGGCTTCGAACTGGCCGAGCTGATACGCGGCAGCGAGCGCACCCGCGGTACACCGCTGATCTTTCTGACCGCTGCCGCACCGGAGGCGGGCTTCAGTTTCCGCGGTTACGAGGCGGGCGCCGTCGACTTTCTGTTCAAGCCTGTCGACGCGCAAGTCTTACGCAGCAAGGTGAATATGTTTGTTGAGCTGTACCAGCAGCGCAAGCAACTGGCCTCGCGTCTCGAAGAACTGCAGCGCGCGCTCGACCTCAACGAAAAGTTCACCGCCGTGCTGGGCCATGATTTGCGCACGCCGCTGTCGGTGGTGATGAACGGCGCCATGCTGCTGCCGATGATGACCGACCATCCAAAAGTCGCGGTAACCGCCCAGCGCATCCAGAGCAGCGCCAAGCGCATGGGCCAGATGGTGGACCAGTTGCTGGACCTGGCGCGYATCCGCAAGGGCGATCTGCAACTGAGCCGGGGCGAGCATGACCTGTCGGCCATCTGCCGCCTGCTGGCGGGCGAAATGCAGCGCACCAGTGTCGACAGCCACGGCGACACAACCGCCTGGGTCGATGCCGCCGTCTTCACACAAGTCATGTCGCAAATGCTGGGCAACGCCTTGCAGCATGGTGCGCCGGAACACCTGGTACGCCTGCAAGTGGATGGCACCGACGCCACCTATATCGTGCTCCAGGTCAGCAACCACGGCGCCATCGCAGCGGAGCGCCTGCCTGGCATCTTCGAACCCTTCCAGCATGGCCGCGAAGCGCGCAAGGCAGGGCAGGGCCTGGGACTCGGACTGTACACCGCCTGCATGTTCGTCAAAGCGCATGGCGGCGACATGGCGGTCGCGACCGACGAGGAACGTGGCATCACGACATTTACCATTACGCTGCCGCGGCGGGCAGCGGTGAAAGCATCATGAATATGGCACCGGCACGCGGCGATAACCCGGCGACTGGCTGGCAGCCGCACGGCGGCGCCGTCACCGGCACTCTGGTGCGGGCGCTGGATTGGAGCGCGACAGCCATCGGTCCCATGTCGTGCTGGAGTCCCGCCTTGCGCAACACGGTTGACCTGGTCCTGAACACGCCCATCGCCATGGTGCTGATGTGGGGGCCATCGCATACCATGATCTACAACGATGGCTATATCGCGATTGCCGGCGCGCGCCATCCCCGGGCTTTGGGCGGCACCGTGCCCGAGATCTGGCCCGAGATCTGGGACTGGAACCGCGAAATGCTGACCGCCGGCCTGGGCGGCGAGATACGCCAGCACAATAACGTTGCGCTGACCTTGATGCGCAACGGTCATCCGGAAGAGATCTGGTTCGATCTGGCTTACACGCCGGTGTACCAGGACGACGGCAGCGTCGGCGGCGTGCTGTGCACCGTGCTGGAGGTTACCT
>NZ_JBFRDW010000910.1:0-1692 GCF_052113985.1 Pseudoduganella sp. RAF53_2
AGCCAGCAGAGTGCTGCAAATCATTACAGCGGCGACAGCCAGGGCTTGTTTTTTAGCGTTCTTCTTCATTTTGACCCCCCTTTCTTATTCAATTGGTTTTCTATGGTTGCATCATATCGGCATCACCCCGCCCTATCACGGGAATTGCGACGAAATGCAAAAAACGGGGATCAGGCGTCAAAATCCGGCACTTACCGCATGAGACGCAGCTTGCCAGCATAGAGGCGGATGACGTCCAGCGTGCCCTGGTCCGAGTCGAAAACCGAGTACAGGCCCTGCTCTTCCTGGGGCGGATCGCCCAGGAAGTCATTTCCTTCTTTCCACCAATAGTCGGGATTGGCCGCCCGCCCTGCACCGCTCCAGGCCCAGAAATTGAAGCCGGCTATCGGATCGCCCTGCGCCGCGCGCGTGGCCACCAGATCCAGCACCTCGCGGTAAAAGCGGTCGCGCCCCTCGGTGCCTGAGCGGCGATCGAATGCGCCGCCATCACGGCCCCAGCCGAATTCCTCCAGCACGATAGGCTTGCCCAGCTTGGCGGCAGCGTCGATGTGCGCGTTCAGATAAGCGCGACTCAAGGACCAGGCATTGTCCCAGCTCGTGGTCCAGCCCCAGTTCTTCGGCCACAGGTGGTAGGTCAGGTAGTCCACCTGCGGGCTGCGGTGGGCGCGTTCGAACAGGGCCGGATCGCGTGATGCGCCGACCACGCCCTCGCTGCCGGTGCTCACCAGGTGACTGGAGTCCAGGCTGTGGATGTATTTCGCCGTATCGTCGATCCACTGCACGTAGGCGTCACGCTCGGCGGCGCCCGGCTTGCTGCCACCCGGCCGCGGCTCGTTCGCCAGTTGCCAGGCCATGATGGTGGCATCGGCCGCATACGATTTGCCGGTCACCGTGTTCTTGCGCTGCACGATGCTGCGGATCACGCGCCGGTACTCGTCCTGCGCTTGCGGGCTGCGGTAGAAGCGCGCGGTGGCGCTCATGAAGCCTTCATAGTCCTTAGTCACGTTCGGGTCGATGGCGGGCGTGCCCTCGAACCAGTTCAGATACTGGGTCATGCCGCCGGACCACTGCCAGAAATTGTTCAGGTACAGTACCGCGGTCATATCCCGCCGCGCCATTTCGGCCAGCAGGAAGTCGAGGCCTTGCAGCAGCGCTTCATCATATTGGCCGGGCGCGGACGTGGTGGCGGGCCGCACGGCGCTGGGCATGACGGTCTTTTCGGAGACGGCCAGCACGCGCAGATTGTTGATGCCCAGCGCCTTCAGCGCATCCAGCTCCTTGCCCAGCCGCGCGCGGTCGCCCGGCTTGCCGGCCGCGCCCAGATAGCCGCCATACCAGAGATTCGCACCCGCGATGTAGTACGCCTGGCCGTCGCGCTCGAAATGCGTGCCTCTGACTTTGACGAAATCCGCCGCTGCCGCATTCAGTGCAAGCAGGCAGGCCAGTGCTGCCAACATCTTATTCATGTACTTTTTCCTTTATGATGCGGGCATTGCCAACCACTGCCGGAGAAAACAATGAATAAAGCTCTCGTCGCAGCAGCCTTGCTGTGCCTCGGAGTCTCCGCCCACGCCGCCGATGTCGCGGCTTCGGCCAAACTGTACCAGACCTATTGCGCGTCCTGTCATGGCGTGAATCTGCAAGGCGGCGAAGGCCCGAGCCTGGCGGATGCGAACTGGATTCATGGCGAGC
>NZ_JBFRDW010000911.1:0-1692 GCF_052113985.1 Pseudoduganella sp. RAF53_2
GTCCCGCACAGCATGGGTGGCAAGCTGCGCCAGATCGCGCGTGCTGTGCAGCTGGAACTGCGCCTGTCCAAGCACGATATCCTGACGCTGTACCTGAACCATGCGCCGATGGGCGGCATTGTGGAAGGCGTGGAAATGGCCAGCCGCAGTTATCTGGGCAAGCGCTCGTCCCAGTTGTCCTCCGCGGAATCGGCGCTGCTGGTGGTACTGCCGCAAGCGCCTTCGCGGCTACGGCCCGACCGACATCCGGACGTGGCGCAGCAGGCGCGCGACAAGGTGTTGCGCCGCATGGCGACGCTGGGCCGTTGGCCGCAATCGGAAGTCGATGACGCGCTGATGGAAAAAGTCGGCGCCAATCCGCCGCGCCTGGCCTGGGTGGCGCCGTTGGCAGCCGAGCGCCTGCACCAGGCGGCACGCCGCGCAGCGCGCAAAGGCCAGGCCAGGACTGTGGTGCATTCGACGCTGGACCGCGAAATGCAGGCGACCGTGGAGCGCATGCTGGCCGACCGCGTTGGCCAGTTGCCGCGCTTCGTGTCGATGGCTGCGCTGGTGATGGATACGCATAGCATGGAAATCCTGGCCTACGCCGGATCGGCCGATTTCTCGGATGCGCGCCGCTTCAGTCATGTGGACATGGTGCGCGGCATCCGCTCGCCCGGCTCCACGCTGAAGCCTTTCCTGTACGCGATGGCGCTGGACGAAGGTTTGATCCATTCCGAAAGCCTGCTGGCCGATACGCCGCAATCCTTCGGCGGTTACGACCCCGGCAACTTCCAGGCCAGTTTCTCCGGACCAGTCAGCGTGTCGGAAGCCTTGCAGCGCTCACTGAACGTGCCGGCCGTGGATCTGCTGGACCGTATCGGCCCGGCGCGCTTTGCGGCGCGCCTGTCCGCCGGCGGCCTGCGTTTGCGTTTGCCGCGCGACGCCGCGCCGAATCTGAGCATCATTCTGGGCGGCGCCGGCACCAGCCTGGAAGAACTGGTGGGCGCCTATCGCGCGCTGGCGGCGGATGGCGTGGCGGGCACGCCGCGCATCACGCCGGATGCGCCAGTGCATGAGGCGCGCCTGATGAGTCCCGGCGCGGCCTTCATCATCCGCAATATCCTGGAGGGCGGTGGCCATCCGGACCAGCCTTTCGTTGAACAGGATACCAGCGGCGTGCGGCTGGCCTGGAAGACCGGCACCAGCTATGGTTTCCGCGATGCGTGGGCGGTTGGCGTGAGCGGGCGCTATACGCTGGGTGTCTGGATCGGCCGTCCGGATGGCACGCCGAATCCTGGTTTCTTTGGCGCGAACGTGGCTGCGCCACTACTGCATCAGATCGCGTTGTCCCTGCCGCGCAGTGCGCCGATATCGCATGCACGGCCGGCCGAAGTGTCGGTGGCCCAGGTCTGCTGGCCACTCGGCACGGCTGCGGCGCAAACGCCGCCGGAACATTGCCATGTGAAGCGGACGGCCTGGGTGCTGCGCGATACGATTCCGCCCACGCTGCCGGATCGCCTGCGCTCGCGCGGCCTGCTGGAGCAGGTGTGGCTCGATCCGAAGACGGGCTTGCGCACCACGCCTGCCTGCCAGCCGCTGGCGCGCCAGCGTGAAGTGGCGCGCTGGCCGGCCTTGCTGGAAGCCTGGCTGCCCGCCCAGCAGCAGGAAGCGCTGGGGCTGACGCCATGGTCGCCGGACTGTCCCGATACG
>NZ_JBFRDW010000912.1:0-1683 GCF_052113985.1 Pseudoduganella sp. RAF53_2
GACATTGATCACTTCGCCAGGGATATGCGGCGTCTTGTTGGTGTTGAATGCTGCGAAGATCAGTTCAGCTGGCAAGCCGTCATGCACACGGTCGATCAAGTTCACTGGCAACTGCCCCTCTACCACCAAAGCGTCCTGCGACGGCACAATCTCCATCAGCTTAGCGCCAGGCGCTACAACACCGCCTTTGGTAAACACGTTGCTGCCCACAACCACGCCATCTACTGGCGCCTTGACATCCACGCTCGCCACTTCATACTGCTGGCCCTGCAGTCGGCTTGCCAGCGATTCAGCTTCTTTGTGTACATCCGACAGCTGGGCGCGCGCGTCTTTTTGATACTCCTGCAGGCGCAGCGAACGACGCAGATTAGTCTCCGCTACCTGCCGGCGCGCACGCGCCAAATTGCCGACGTCTTCAGAAATCTGTCCATTGATTTGAGCATAAGTACGTTCTAGTTCAAGCAAGCGGGCACGAGGAATATAGCCTTCCTTCGCAAGGTCACGACTGTTGTCCAGTTGCTCTTTCAAGAAACTGAGCTGCGCTTTTTTACTTTCGCGCGACTCGTCCAACCCTTGGATCTGCGCCGTCAGACCGGCAGCATTTTCGGTAAATGCCGCCAACTCGCTTTCAAGCGCCATCTGACGCGAGGCCAGCAGTTGGCGCTGCAAATCCATATTTTCCTTAACGCGCGGATCTTCTTTGTACTGCTCTAACTCTTTCGGGAATGGCACCGACTTCCCTCCCGTCAGTTCAGCAGTCAGTCGAGCCTCCACCGCACGTGCGATGATGTACTGTGCCAGCGTCGACTGCATCGCGGAGCTAGCTTGAACATCGTTCATTCGCACAACTACCTGCCCTGCTTTCACAACGTCACCATCGTGCACCAAGATATCTTGTACCGTACCGGCTTGCAGGTACTGCACAGTCTTCCGGTTAGTCTCCTTGGCAACGAAGCCTGACAGCGGAACCCCCTTGTCGAGTGGTGCAAAGCTAGCCCACAACAGGAATCCAACGAATCCCCCCAAGACTACGGTCCAGCCAATTTTGGAGTAGGCACCAGCATCGGTATTGACGGTCAGCGGGGTGACGTCATGCGAAATGACCTCGGTCGCCGGCTCGGCCGGCTTCTTGATGATATTGTTCGACATTGATTACTCCTGTTCCGTCGCGGCGCCAGCTTTCGCGTCGTTCGCGCCGGGATGCACAGCTTGCTGGGCCGCTTGCTGTGCGGCCTGCTGAGCTGCCATAGCTGCTTGCTGTGCTGCCGCTTGTTGAGCAGCTGCCTGTTGTGCCGCTTGCTGCGCTGCGATCTGCTTTTGTTGCTGCTCTTGCAGCGCGAGCAACACCTCGCGCGTCGGACCAAAGCTACCGACCGTGCCATCACGCAGCAACAGCAATTTAGTCGTGGCGCCAATAATGCTTGTGCGATGCGTAATCAGAACAATCGTCTTGCCGCGCTGACGCAGATCTTGCACAGCGGCCACCAGGGCCTGCTCACCCGCATCATCCAAGTTGGAGTTAGGCTCATCCAATACCAGCAGCGACGGATCGCCGTACATGGCACGAGCAAGGCCAAGACGTTGTTTCTGTCCACCAGACAAGCCCGCGCCGCCGTCGCCCAAAACCGTGTCGTAGCCCTTAGGAAAATGCAGGATCATGTCGTGCACGCCAGCGCGTTTGGC
>NZ_JBFRDW010000913.1:0-1682 GCF_052113985.1 Pseudoduganella sp. RAF53_2
GTACTGGAAGAGTATCAAGGCAAAAAAAGCCAGTGCTTTGCTAGTTCGAATTTTCACGTTTGCTTTCCTTTTTGCAGGGACCGTTTTGCCGGTCCTCGCAGGCGATCCTGCCGCGGAGCGAGTGAGGCAACTTCAGTTCGGGGTGATTGCGCTCGCAGCTGCAGGATTGCTTCAACTGGCCGACAAGGTATTTGGCTGGTCCAGTGGTTGGGTTCGTTACATAACCACAGTCACGCCTATGGAGGCACTGGCAACTCGGTTTGAGATGGATTGGTCCGGCTATATGTTGTCAAAGTCGGGCTCTCTAGAGACTTCAGATGTTGGGCAACTATTCCCTCTGGCGAAGAAATTCGTAGACGATGCGTTGAAGCTCCAATCAGATGAGACTGACAAATGGGTTGCCGAATTCAATAATGGAACCGCAGCGTTGGCCGATGCGATCAGGGCAGGTAAAGAAGTCGCAGAGCGAACTCTCGACTCATCGAAAACTGYGGCAGCGAGCGCGGCGCAAACCGGAGCGCTACAGCTAACGATTACAAAAGCGAACGCAGATGACCAAATTGCCGTCAGTGTCGACGGCGAAATGCCGACCCCTTACGCAGGTAGTATTTGGGCGCGCACCAACGTCCCGTTAGGTGTTCGGTTGGTACAAGTTCTAAATTTGACCACGCAAGCGAAATCGGTAGTTCAGGCGCTTATAGTTCAGCCGAATGCCGTTACAAGTGCGACCGTCGCGGTATAGCACGCGAGAGAACTTATGAGGCTTATTCTGGGGAAGTGTTACCTATACCGCTGGTAGTATCCGGCCACTTCTTTAGGTTCCCGTTCCGCGCTGCGCTTGGAGGCCAAAATGGTGAAATCAGATTCGCTTGTGCTTATCAAAGACAGTCCGTGGTTTTGGTTCATGTCCCTGCTATTTGGAGCATTCCTGTCTGGATTCGCAGCGTATGCAGGTCTTATGACTCTGCTAGGGCGTACGCACGTTAGCAGCGAAGAGCTTACGAAATTGAAAGCGAGCGCGGATTCGATTCCTTTGCTTCAACAGCAGTTGGTTGCTGCAAATCTTGAAGCTCAATCGCGAGACAGAGAACTAAAGCGATCGGAAGGCGTGCGATGCGACGGTCCTGCGGCAAAGATTACCGAAGTCATTCCGATGACATTTCGAGGGTCTGGAACTGGTGAGACCAATTTAATAGCCATTTCTGCGGCGCCTGTTGCGCGGATTGCTCGAATAGTTGCCCATGCAGTCGCAACCGCACAGATTAACGGCTATATGAAATTAGAGGTCACTGGAGCGGGGCAGAACTGCAAGTCGGGCAGGGTGTACCGAAATCCAACGGCGGGACCAGAGCTCTCGGCACAAGTCACGTGCGATGAACCTATTCCTCCAGGTGAATCCCGTCAATTTATTGCACGAGCGCCGAATTACGATGCGGACGGTCGCTCAGTGGATATAGAGGTTACTTTACGTCCCCAGAATTAGTGACAGTTTCGCCGTACGAAGCCCCGGCAAAGCGAGAATGTAACTCGCCAGGAGACCTGAGGGAGATGTAATGTGGGGATGGAGCCGGAACGTGACCTGGCACCATAAAGTGCAGTGACTAATATTTGTCTTACAGGCACTGTTGGATGAGCTACAGTGCGAATTTGTTCCGCAGCCATATGCGGACGTCACATACAGC
>NZ_JBFRDW010000914.1:0-1678 GCF_052113985.1 Pseudoduganella sp. RAF53_2
GTACACCGCATCGAAGCGCACCAGCGTTGTAAACAAACGCCAGTCTGCTTCCGTGATGCGCGCGCCCAGCAGGTATTCCTGATGCGACAGGCGCTCTTCCAGCCAGTCCAGCGTATCGAACAGTGGAAAGACCGCTTCCTCATAGGCCGCCTGGGTGGTGGCGAAACCGGCACGGTAAACGCCGTTGTTGAGCGTTTCGTACACGCGCGCATTGATCTTATCAATTTCCTCGCGCAGCTCGACCGGGTAGTAATCGCCCGGCAGCGCACCCACGCCGTCAAAGGCGCTGTTCAACATGCGGATGATTTCGGAAGACTCGTTATTGACGATGGTGCGGCGATGCTTATCCCACAGCACAGGCACGGTAAAGCGGCCCTCGTAGCCAGGATCGGCCAATCGGTAAATGTCGGCCAGGCGCCCGGCGTGGTTGACGGTGTCCGGCACCACGCCGGGGCCGGGCGCGAAATTCCAGCCGCTGTCCGGCATCAGCCAGTGCACGATCGACACGCCGATCATCTCGTGCAAGCCTTTCAGCTCGCGAAAGATCAGCGTGCGGTGCGCCCAGGGACAGGCCAATGACACATACAGATGGTAGCGCCACGGCTCGGCGACGAAGCCCCCTTCTCCGCTCGGCCCCGCTGCGCCGTCCCGCGTGATCCAATTGCGGAACTGTGCTTCGGGTCGCAGGAAACGTCCCTGCTGATCGGATTTGACGGGCTTCATCAGGCGCTCCTTATTTCAGGAAGTCCAGCAGGACAGGCTTTACCTGCTCAGGTTTCTCATCAATCAGCCAGTGGCCGGAACCGGCGATAACGCGTCCGTCCACGTTCGTGGCGACCAATTTTGCCTGATCGATCAGGAAGGTGCCGCTCGCTTTCTCACCGGTCAGCACCAGCATTGGCTGGGTCAGTTTGGTTTGTGCGAACTGGGCGAAATCCTGAGCGTCCTGATCGAAGTTCTTGAAATACTGGAAGCCGGCGCGCATGCCGTTCGGCTGCGCATATGCCTTGGTGTAGAGCCGGCGATCGGCTTCGCTCACCGATCTGGTTTTGTCGGAGGCGAAGTCGTTCCAGAAGTGCTCGAAGTAGATGCGCTCGCGGCCTTTCACCAGTGCGACCGCGGTGTCGCTGGTGAAGTGGAAGTGCCACAGGTCGCGCAGCAGCCACACATTCTTCCAGTCGCCCACGCCGGGCAGGAAGGCATCCATCAGCGCGACCTTGCTGGTATCGGCGGGATATTGGGCGGCGTAGGCGTAGGCCACCATCAGGCCGATGTCGTGGCCGACCACGGCGGCTGGTTCGCTGCTAACGCCGGCAACCAGTTCGTGGATGTCCTTGGCCATGTTCTTCTTGTCGTAGCCTGCGTCCGGACGGGCGGACGCGCCGGCGCCGCGCAAGTCGGGAACGATCACGGTATGGGTTTTCGCCAGGTCGGCCAGGATGGGTTTCCACATATGGCTGGTCTGGGTGTAGCCGTGCAGCAGGACGACCGGGCTGCCATGGCCGCCGATCTGGTAGTGGATCCTGGTGCCGTTCACTTCTGCGGTCCTGTCGGTGAAGCCGGGTGCGTCGGCGGCGCTGGCGCTACCGAAGGCGGTCACGAGGGCGGCAGCAGCGAGGGTGCGGGCGATGTTCATGATCTTGCTCCTAAAGGTGGGTTGGTTGAGGTGAACTATAGG
>NZ_JBFRDW010000915.1:0-1674 GCF_052113985.1 Pseudoduganella sp. RAF53_2
CCTCGGCGCCCTGCAGTTGCAAGCCCTGACCACCGACCAGATGCCGGTGCTGGCGTCCCAGCAAATCGGCGCTCTGAGCACGGACCAGATCCTGGCCTTCAGTAGCGACCAGATCGCCGTGCTGACCACCTTGCAGGCCACCAGCCTGACCGCCAACCAGTTGAACGCGCTGGACGGCAACCAGCTGGGCGCCTTCAACCTGGCCGATGTGGCTGCGCTGAAGACATCGCAAGTGTCCAGCCTGGCCACTGCCCAGCTGGCAGCGTTGACCACCGACCAGATGGCGGCGCTGACCACGACCCAGATGGGCGCGCTGACCACCGCGCAGCTGTCCAGCCTGGATGCGACCCATCTGCAAGCAATCGAAACCGACGACCTGGCCGCGTTGTCCACGGCTCAGTTCGCAGCCTTCGGCAGCGATCAGGTGGGCGAGCTGAGCACCGACCAGGTGCAAGCCATGGCGACGGCACAGCTGTCGGCGCTGACCACCGCTCAGCTGGCCGGCATGACGACCAGCCAGCTGGCCGCGCTGAGCACCCAGCAGATCGGCGCCCTGAGCACCGTCCAGTTGAACGGCCTGGACAGCGACCAGCTGGCTGCCCTTAGCACCGACGATGTAGCGGCCTTGACCACCACCCAGCTGTCTGGCCTGGCAACCTCCCAGTTCGCACAGCTGAGCACGCAACAAATTGCAGCGCTGAGCACGCAGCAGGTGCGCGGCCTTGGCACCGCTCAAATCGGCGCTTTGGGCAGCGACCAACTTCAGGCGCTGGGCACGGACGCCCTGTCGGTTCTGACCACCACCCAGCTGGCGGGCCTGACCACCGATCAGGTAGCGTCGCTCAGCACCATCCAGATCGGCGTGCTGAGCAGTGCCCAGCTGGGCGCACTGAGCACGGCCCAATTCGACGCCTTGAACAGCACGCAGTTCGCGGCACTGACGACGCTGCAGATCAGTTGCCTGTCCACCGGCCAGATGGCGATCCTGAACAGCGACCAGATCGGTGCGCTGGAGACGGAAGATATCGCCGTGCTGTCCAGCCGCCAGTTGCAAGCGCTGGATACCAGGCAAATCGGCTACCTCGGCACCGACCAGATCGTGGCGCTCAGCACCGCGCAGGTCGTTTCGCTGACGAGCGACCAGATCGGCGCCCTGTCCAGCGATCAGTTGAACAATATGGAGTCGCAGGACTTCGCCGCCCTGAAGACGGCGCAGATCGCTGCCATCTCGACGTCCGACCTGGGCGCGTTGTCCACTGACCTGATCGCAGCGATGAGCACGCAGCAAGTGGCCGCGTTCACTACGGATCAGATCGCARCACTGGGCAGCGACCAGATTGTTGCGCTGAGCACGGCGCAAACCGTATCGCTCAGCACCTTGCAGCTGTCCGCACTGGATACCAGCCAGGTGGCAGCGCTGGCAACTGACGACCTCAACGCGTTGCGCAGCCAGCAGATCGGCGGCTTTGGCACCGGCCAGATCGCCGCACTGGGCAGCGCGCAGCTGAATGCGCTGTCCAGCGCCAGCCTCGGCGCGCTGACCACGGAACAAGTGGCTTATGGCCTGTCCAGCACCCAGCTGAACGCCATGCTGGCCAGCCAGATAGCCCTGCTGGGCACGGCGCAGGTTGCCGCACTGAGCACCGATCAGCTCGATGCCCTGAGTACCAGCAA
>NZ_JBFRDW010000916.1:0-1673 GCF_052113985.1 Pseudoduganella sp. RAF53_2
CATCCAGCACCAGCGTGGCGCAGCGGTCCAGTTTGAGCGCATTGTGTTCGACCAGGTCCAGCAGGCGGCCGGGTGTGGCGACCATGATGTCCGTACCGCCGCGCAGCGCCATCATCTGCGGGTTGATCGACACGCCGCCAAAGGCAATCGACACTTTCAACGGTACCGGCAGATGTTGCACCAGGGTACGGATCGCCTCCCCTACCTGGGCCGCCAGCTCGCGCGTCGGCACCAGTACCAGTCCATGCAGGCCGCTGCGCTGGCCGGAACGCGCCGACAGCAGCGCATGCAGCATGGGCAGCGCAAAAGCGGCAGTCTTGCCCGATCCGGTCTGGGCCTGGCCCAACACGTCTTCACCGCGCAGGGCGGCAGGAATGGCGGCGGACTGGATGGCGGTAGGTGCGTCGTAGCCGATGGCGGCAACGGCGTTCAGCAGGGGGGGCGCAAGGCCGAGCGAGGAAAAGGACATGGTGGACATTAACTGGTTCAAGGCAGCAGTATACCTTGCCCGGCCATTCATGCGACCATAAGGTTCCTGCCACAATATAAACGATAAAAATGATTAACTGGGACGCTCACTACTGCCTGCCGCAGCATCCGCATGCGGATTTTTCGCCGATCGACCGGCTGCATGCTTCCGGTGTCAATTATGTTTCGCTCAATGTGGGGGCGGATATGAATCCGGTCTCGCAGGTGATGTCCGTGATTGCGGGCTATCGTGCGCGCATCGACGCCAATCCTGAACGCTATGCGCTGGCATCGACCGTGGACGAGATCATTCAGGCGGCGGCAGATGGCAAGCTGGCGATCGGCTTCGATCTGGAAGGTTCGATGCCGCTGATGGACCAGCCGGAAATGGCGGCTTTATATGCCCAGCTGGGCGTACGCCAGATGCACTTCGCTTACAACCGCAATAACAGCGTGGCTGGTGGATGCCACGACACGTCGCAGGGTTTGACCGCGCTGGGCCATCGCGTGCTGGCGGCGGTCAATGACGCCGGGATTATTGTGGATTGCTCGCATACGGGGCGTATGTCCAGCCTGGACATCATGGCCGCGTCGACCAAACCGGTGGTGTTCAGCCACGCGAATCCCTTCACGCTGGTGCAGCACGGGCGCAATGTGACCGATGAACAGATCCAGGCTTGCGCGGAGACAGGTGGCGTGGTGTGCGTGTCCGGCTTGTCGTGGTTTATCGGCAAGGAGAATCCTGGCGCTACTGATGTGGCGCGCCATATCGCTTATGTCGCCGACGTGGCGGGCACCGCGCACGTTGGGGTTGGCCTGGACATCTGCGTCAGCGAACCGGATCTGGACGATACGCCGCCTGGCGATTTCGATCCTTCGTATTGGTGGCCGGCGTCGGCGGGCTATAGCGCGGAGCGCAAGCCAAGCTTCGCGCCGGCATCCGTGTGGCGTGAACTGCCGGGCGAGTTGCGCAAACTGGGCATGGCGCCCAGCGAGATTGAGCAGGTCCTCGGACGCAATATGCTGCGCGTCGCGCGCGCCACCTGGGGCGCTTAATGCGCGTGGCCGCAGCGGCGCTGGCCTGCGCCTGTGCAAGTGCCGGCGCGCACGCTGCCGCCGCGCCAACGCACAAGGCCGCAGCGGCGCCTCGCGCGCACGCATCACATGCGCACACCGCCGCTCCGGTCGACGCAGCAGTCCAGCGC
>NZ_JBFRDW010000917.1:0-1671 GCF_052113985.1 Pseudoduganella sp. RAF53_2
ATCCATCTCCGCTCCCAATTAATAAAAAAATAATCGAATGAGTGTAGATGAACTTTGTTTCCAAACGATGAAGAAAATCCGAGGGAGATGTCTAATTTCAAGAGTGCGTGCCTCGCACAATTGAAATCAACGACGCGACAACTCAACCGATTCGGCGTAGCCTTTCGTTACAAAAAAGACATTCTTTCTTAATGTGAAGGAGGGTACGGATCATGAGTGACGGAATAATCCTAGGAGGTACGACCGCTGACGACGTGCTGCGCGGGACCAATGGCAACGACAACATCTACGGCAATGGTGGGCACGACCAATTGATCGGTCTGGATGGCGACGACAACCTGTCCAGCGGTCAGATATACGACGCGGCATCGGGCACCTACAAGCCCGACACGGTGGGCGACATTCTCGACGGCGGCAACGGCAACGATACTTTGACCGGTGGCGATGGTAACGACATCTTGATTGGCGGGGCCGGCAACGACCATCTGATTGGCGGCAATGGCCTGGACACTGCCCAATACAGCGGCAACCTGAACGCCTACGCCGTACAGGAGAACAACGGCACGCTGACAGTCACCGGCCCGGAAGGAACCGATACCTTGAATGGCGTCGAACGCCTGCAGTTCGCAGACCACAACATGGCCTTCGATCTCGACGGCACGGCAGGTATCATCTACCGCTTCTACCAGGCGGCACTGGACCGCCAGCCCGACCTGCCCGGCCTCGGTTACTGGATTCACTTCGCCGACACCGGCCGATCTTTCACGGACATCGCCTCCGGCTTTACCAATAGCGTGGAATTCCAGCGCCTGTACGGTGTCAACTCGGACAATGCCACCTTCGTCACCGCCCTCTATCACAACGCCCTGCACCGAGAACCGGAGGCAGCGGGCTTCAACGACTGGATGAACCGCCTGGCTACAGGCACGTCGCGCGAGCAAGTGATGTTCGGTTTTTCGGAAAGCACCGAGAACCGTGCCCAGGTGATTGGCAGCATCCAGCACGGCATCGAATACATTCCCTACAGTGGCAGCTGATGGCCTTGGGCGGCGGCAATTCACAGGGGGCGGTATGCTAGAATATCRC
The DNA here is from genome assembly GCF_052113985.1 of Pseudoduganella sp. RAF53_2. Lineage (NCBI taxonomy): Bacteria > Pseudomonadati > Pseudomonadota > Betaproteobacteria > Burkholderiales > Oxalobacteraceae > Pseudoduganella > Pseudoduganella sp. RAF53_2. Next base: position 1,087 of record NZ_JBFRDW010000917.1, read on the forward strand.
CCTCGATTGCACACCGTCTAAGGAAGATTGAACATGGCTGGACACAGCAAATGGGCCAACATCAAGCATAAAAAGGCTGCAACGGACGCGAAACGCGGCAAAATCTGGACGCGCCTGATCAAGGAAATTACCGTGGCTGCCCGTATGGGCGGCGGCGACGTCGCCTCCAACCCGCGCCTGCGTCTGGCCATGGACAAAGCGGCCGACGCCAATATGCCGAAGGATAACGTCCAGCGTGCAATCACCCGCGGTACCGGCGGCGGCGACGGCGCCAACTACGAAGAAGTACGCTACGAAGGCTATGGCATTGGCGGCGCGGCCATCATCGTCGACTGCATGACGGACAACCGCGTGCGTACCGTGGCTGAAGTACGCCACGCCTTCAACAAATACGGCGGCAATATGGGCACCGAAGGTTCTGTGGCCTTCATGTTCAAGCACTGCGGCCAGTTCCTGTTCGCTCCCGGCACCGACGAAGCCACGCTGATGGACGCGGCCCTGGAAGCGGGCGCCGAAGACGTGGTCGCCGACGACGAAGGCGGCTTCGAAGTGCTGTGCGCCCCGAACGATTTCCCGGCCGTGAAA
>NZ_JBFRDW010000918.1:0-1664 GCF_052113985.1 Pseudoduganella sp. RAF53_2
GCCCTGCTGTCCTATGTGCTGAACTACACCAAGGAAGTTCGCCTGATTACCGAAGTCCTGCGCCGCAGCGGCGAGGATGAATTGGTCGAGCAAGTCGCCAGCGCCGCGCTGGAACAGCTGAAGTCCGACGCCCTGCGCGACGCCGTGCAGCGCGAGTTCGAAACTCCCGGCGCGACGATCGCCGCCATGGTGGCCCACGCCAAGGCCGGCGAACAGCCGCCAGCCGGCAAGCAATGAGCGATCTATTCGCCGCCATTGGGCAAGTCCAGCGGGCTCGCGCAGGCGGCGAATTTGCTCTAGCCTTGTTGCTGCATCAAGCCATTCAGATTGCGCCACCGTCCGAAACTCCGGAGGAACGCAGCATTCGGCTATTCGCTCTCAGCGAGTGGGGTCTGCTGGCGGCCGCTTACGCGCCCGCGCGGCAGGCCTTGCAAGCGCTGCGCGACAAGGAAGCAGCACAACTTGCGTCCGACACCGAGCCGCGCATGCAGGTCATTGTAGAGATCAACCGGCACATCAGCGATCCGCAGCACACGCTTGCGCTGTTTCGCCAGCTGGACACGCAGCAGCCCGATATCGCCCGCCGCCTATTCCATGCTCTGGCCGACGTGTTGCTGGAATGTGAGGCCGTCGACATTCTGCAGCGTTACTTGCCCGAACCACAGGAAGGCATGCGCTATCGGGCGCAGTACCTGAATTCCATGGCCAATGAGCGCATCCCGCGGCGATGGGGTGAAGCGCAAGCCTTCGTCAACGATCTCCGCCTGCAATGCGGCGTGCTGGCACTGCTTGGCAAGACCGCTGAGGCGGACGCATTGAAGACCATGGCGGTTGCGCTGATTCAGAGCGACGAAGCGCGTCAGCTGGTGGAAACAGAGCTGGAAGAACCCGGTGAGATTGGTATGCTCATCGCCGAGTGGCAGGCCAGGCAGGATCAGACCGGGCCGAGCGATTTGAGGCAGTAGTCGGTCATTGCGCGCAGCACAGCGGGATCTTCGCCCACGGCATCCACAGCGCGCACCGAAACGCCGGGATGCGCCGCGCGCAGTTCGTCCAGCAGCAGCGGCAGGTCGCGCAGCACATGGCCGCCCTGGCCGAGGAAGACCGGCACCACGGTTACATCATCCACCCCTGTAGCGGCCAGCTCGGCCACCCGCTCCGGCAGGCGGGGCGACATCAATTCCAGGAAGGCCAGCGACACATCGGTGTCCGGCGTCTGCGCGCGCACCAGATTGCGCAGGCGCTCGAACGGCGCGGCCCAGCTGGCGGCACGCGCGCCGTGCGCGAACAGGATCAGTGCGCGCTTGCCCATCTCAGTGCCGCTCCACCCAATACAGCGCGCCCACTGCCAGCAGCAGGAACAGCAGGCTAGGCATCATGGCCGTGACGAAGGCCGGCACCGTTGACAGCAAGCCGATATGCGAGAACAGCGTATTCACCAGCAGGAAGCTGACGCCGATCATGATGCCGATGAAGATCTTCAGCGACACGCCACCGGAGCGCGTGTGCAGATAGGCGAAAGGCAGCGCCAGCGCCATCAGCACGAAGATTGCCAGCGGATCGATCAGCTTTTTCCAGAAAGCGATTTTGAAGCGCTCCGTGCCCTGCTTGTTCTCCTGAAGGTGGCGCGTATAGACGGCCAGTTCGTTGGCCGACATGCGTTC
>NZ_JBFRDW010000919.1:0-1660 GCF_052113985.1 Pseudoduganella sp. RAF53_2
GCTCATGATAGGACTGAGCATAGTCCATTAATGTCGAGCGCCATTGCGAGGCGCGGCGGCCATAGTCTATCCATTCGTCCGCGCAGGCGGAGCCTTGCCGGCCGCCGGAACGCAGATGCGCCCAGGCGACGATCCCGCCCATGGTCCGCATCACGCTTTCGAGCCGCCGCAGTTTTCCGCCCCACTGGCTCAACGAAAGGCGATCCTGCTGGGGCAGCAGTTCCTTCAGTACATAGGAGCGCTCATCGATGGGCACCGCCGACAGAAAGGCGGGCGAAATCGCCTGCATGCGCTTTTGAACCGCGACCACGCGCTCGGCCTCGGTCGGCCACGCAGGCTGCTTCGTTGGCACATAAGGCGCCAGGGCCGATCCCGGCGCGAGCTTCAGATCGAGCAGGAAATTGCCATCCAGGCCGCCACGTCCGCTCACCAGGATCGCGTAGCGCTCCAGCCCCAGGCTGCCGGTGCCGGCGATGCGGCGAGCGACGTCCAGCACGCGGAAGAACTCAGGCGACGCCTGGCTCCCTGAATAGGAGGCCATGAAATCCGTCACTTTCGCGCGCTCGGCATCGTTGACCGGCAGCGCTTTGACCCCGTCCAGACGCAGCCTGCGTCTACCCTTCTTGATGTCCGTGCGGCGGTCCAGGAAGGCTGGGCGCTCGCGCAACCGGAGGTCGCGCAGCAAGTCGCGCACCATCCCCTCCGCTGTCGCGCGTTCAACCCAGCGCGGCTTGCCCTCAACCAGATTCTCTACGTATGCATCGAGGAAGCAGTGGCACAGGGCGATGGCCTCGGGTGGGTGCACTTTCAAAGTGTCGGCAGCCACCAGCACACTGACCAGAAAACGGCTCAACTCCCAACTGGCCGGGGCCAGAACGGCTTCATCAAAATCGTTAAGATCAAAGTAAGCCAGGCGGTTGTTGCCTTTGTACGTTCCGAAATTCTCCAGATGCAGGTCGCCGCAAATCCAGGCTGGTGGCGCCTGGTTCAGGCGCGCGTCGTTCGGGAAGTCCTGATAAAACAGATGGCACGTACCGCGCAGGAAGGAAAAAGGATTGTCCGCCAGCAGACGGTACTTCATCGTCACGCGCTCGGCCTCGCGGTCCGCATTGAATGCAGCCACAAGGCCTGCTACGTCGCGTTCCTTAGCCTGGTTCATGGTTTCTTCTGCGCTGCTTGCGCTTGCTCGTGAAGCTTCGCCATCATGCCGGTCAAATCGGCAGCACCGAGCTCCTGGACGGTGCTCTGAAAATCGGTGGCGGCTGATACGATGGCTTTCGTCTCGGACGTCTGATTCTTGCATACCTTGATCCACAATGCCTTTGCTGCCTTAATATCCGCGGCGGCACCGGCCCGCTCCAACAGCTCACGTGTTCTTTGATACGGCGGCGTTGGATTGGCGAGGTAGTACGGTTGCGTTACCATCATCGGCACAAACCTGAACGGATCGGAAAATATCGCAGGATTGCAGGTCCAGAGGCTCTGCCTCATTGAGAAATTCGCCGCAATCCATGGCGTTAGGCCCATCTCGTCGGCATCGTTGATGTGGTCTTTCACAATGCTTGACGTGAGCAACGCCGCCACAACATTTGGATAGCCCAGGTAAGCCGCGGACACCAGCGGCGACTGTTCGCCCCTGGTCTTCGCCAGCAATCCATCC
>NZ_JBFRDW010000920.1:0-1657 GCF_052113985.1 Pseudoduganella sp. RAF53_2
GTCAGGATCATGGCCTGCAGCACATTGACCATCTGGGCGATATTTGTCATCCGCACGCGATCCGCGTGAGCGTGGAAGATGTTGAAGTTCAGTGCAGCCACCACCGCGTCGCGCAGGGAGTTCTGCTGGAACAGGAAGCCCGTGTTGGTGCCCGGTTCAACGTCATACCAGGTGCCCCACTCGTCCACGAACAGGCCGATCTTCTTCTGCGGGTCGTTCTTGTCCATCACGGCAGCATTGACCTTGATGTGGTCATCCATCTTCAGCGTGTTCTTGACGGTGGAGATCCACTGGTCTTCTGCGAAGCCGGTAGCGGCGCCCTTCTTCTCCCACACGCCGGTCGGGATCGTGTAGTAGTGGAAGCTGATGCCGTCGATCTTGTTTTTGATCTTGCTCAGCTCATCGGACCAGGTGGTGTCATTGTCGTTGCCGCCACTGGCGATGAATTTCGGACGCACTGCCGGTGGCGTCTTCAGGAACACGGTGGCAGTCTTGTACAGCTGGGCGTAGTGTTGGGGCGACATCTCACCGCCGCAGCCCCATGCCTCGTTACCAACCGCGAAGTAGTCGACCTTCCATGGCTTCTCGTGACCGTTCTTGCGGCGCAGTTCAGCCAGCGTGGACTTGCTGTCGGAGGTCATGTATTCCAGCCATTCCGCCATTTCCTGGTTCGAGCCGGTGCCCAGATTGCCGTTCACATAGACTTCAGCGCCCAGTTGCTCGGCCAGATCAAAGAATTCGTGGGTGCCGACAGCATTGCTCTCTTCCACGCCGCCCCAGTTGGTGTTGACTTTTACCGGACGCTTGTCGCGCGGGCCAATGCCGTCGCGCCAGTGGTATTCATCGGCAAAGCAGCCGCCCGGCCAGCGCACCAGCGGTACGTGCAGGTCTTTCAGTGCGCCCACCACGTCGTTGCGCCAGCCCTTAGTGTTCGGGACCTTCGACTCCGGACCAACCCACATGCCTTCGTAAATGCCGGTGCCCAGGTGCTCGGCAAACTGGCCGTAGATATTCTTGTTGATGACCGGGCCTGGTTTGGCCGCGTCGATCGTCACGCTAACTTGTGCAAAGGCCGCGCCGCTGGCTGCAATACTGAGGGCGAGGATAGTCTTCTTGATCATGCTGTCTCCTGAATTTTATTTGAATGTGGCGACGAAGCCGCCATGAGGCTTGATAGTGATCTGCGTGGACTTGTTCGCAGTGATATCGGACTGGACGAAGGCGCGCTCGGTCGCGCCGTCCGATATGAGCTTCCCGTGTTTGGCGATGAAGCTGAGGTCGAGGGATAGGGTCTTGTCGCTGTCGCCGCCGTTAAAGCCGGCCACATACCATGTCTTGCCTGCGCGGCGCGCAATCACTGCGTACTGGCCAGGGAAACCGTCGACGTACTTGCTGTCGTCCCAGCTGCGCGGCAGATTTTGCAGGGTTTGCTTCACGTAGGACGGCGCAGTCGCCATGCCTGCCGGGATCTCCGCGAAATGCTGGATGCCCGATACGAACAGCACGGATTCGGCGAGTTCAAAGCCGTTGCGCGTGGTGCGCTTGATATTCGGAATGTCGCCGAAAGCCAGCGGCGTGAAATCCATCGGATCGAACAGATTGCGGGTGAACGGGATCATGGCGGCATGCGGCGCAATCGCGTCCTGGCCTGGCTGAT
>NZ_JBFRDW010000921.1:0-1655 GCF_052113985.1 Pseudoduganella sp. RAF53_2
CCGGTGCCGGTGCCTGTTCCGGGGCCACCAGGCCCGGAAGGCGCTAAAGGCGAGCCGGGTGCACCGGGCAGCCCCGGCGTCCCTGGCGACAAAGGTGCGCCGGGCGAACCTGGCAAGCCTGGCGATACCACCATCGTGGTGCCGCYCGCCGAAAATCCGCCGCCAAACCGCTGATCGCTTCACCCGACACCCCGCTTCGGCGGGGTGTTTTTTTGCGAAAACCCCGCAGTTGAAGGCCTTTCATTTGTAAGACCGCAACTAATCAAAGAAGTTCACGTTGCAAAAAAACTACAATTATTGTTAAAATACGGTTGCTTTGTGCGCTGCCGCACAAAAGCCGGGAAATCCCATCCCATAAACTTGGCCCCACAGCAGTAACAGCTGGGACAGTCCGGCGGTAAGGCGCCGCAGCGCGCCACCGTCATGACCAGAAGTCACCTCATACCYCGGGAGTTAACTAGTGAATAACATTAAGAACATCGCAATCGCCACAGCAGCACTGTGCGCATCTTTCGCCGCCTCGGCACAAGACGCTGCCATCAACCCAAACTGGTACGTTCAAGGCACCGCCGGTGTCATGCGTCCTGATAGCCAATGGGGCGTCGGCAAAGACGACCGCGCCGTCGGTATTCGTTTCGGCAAACCGATCACTGAAAACATCGATATCCAGGGCGGCTACACCGATGCCGCAACCAAGCACAACAACCTGCGCTACCAGCAATCCCTGGTGGGCGTGGATGGCCTGTACCTGTTCTCCCGCAGCCACAACTTCCGTCCCTTCCTGCTGGTCGGCGTGGGCGCAGAGCGCGACAAGCTGAACTCCTACATCACCGGTGCCGAAGCAAAGCGCTGGAACCCATACATCAGCGCGGGCGTGGGCTTCCAGTCCACCATCAACGACCGCTGGTTCTTCCAGGCCGACCTGCGCAATGTGCACGGCTTCCTGGGTGGCGACGCCTTCCGTCCGGCCCACGCCGACAACCAGTACCTGATGTTCTCGCTGAACTACGCGTTCGGCCCGACCCCGCAGCCGCCAGCGCCACCGGCACCAGTGGTCGCTCCAGAACCAGCACCTGCACCAGCACCGGCGCCAGTGGCTCCGCCACCACCGCCACCACCACGCTTCGAAAAGATCACCATGTCGGCGACCGAACTGTTCGCCTTCGACAGCGCGAAGCTGGCACCGGAACAGCCTAAGCTGGACGACATCGCCAAGCTGCTGAACGAAAATCCGTCCATCAGCGGCATCACCATCACCGGCTACACCGACCGCATCGGTTCGGACAAGTACAACCAGAAGCTGTCCGAGCAGCGTGCCAACTCCGTCAAGACCTACCTGGTGGGCAAAGGCGTTGGCGCCGACCGCCTGACCGCTGTGGGCAAAGGCAAGGCCGATCCAGTCGTGGCTTGCGACGGCAAGAAGCAAAAGCGCGCAGACTTGATCAAGTGCCTGGAGCCTAACCGCCGCGTTGAAATCGAACAGATCACCGTGGAACGCAAAGTTCAGTAATCACGGACTGTGATCGCAGGGGCGCTACGGCGCTCCGACAAGATGGGCGCTTCGGCGCCCATCTGCTTTTCCGGAGCCGAAAATGAGCTGGAGAAAGTTTCCCCATATCGCCAAGAAGCTGCCCAACGTCGCCTGGTGCGCCGTC
>NZ_JBFRDW010000922.1:0-1647 GCF_052113985.1 Pseudoduganella sp. RAF53_2
GTGCTCGGCGCCCGGCTTGAAGTCCGGGTGCTCGGCGCCCGGCTTGAAGTCCGGATGCGTGGTGGCGCCGACCGGTGTGGCCCAGTTGGCATGCATTCCCGCGCCATGTGCTGAATCCGCTGCCGCAGCGGCGGCCGCCTCCGCCACGCGCCTGCCGCCCGGCGGCAACGTCGCGTACGGCGACGCCGAATGCTTCGGCGCAGGAGGCATACGCGCTCCGGGCGGCGGCACATCATGCTGCACCGTCGGCGCATCGGCCGGACGTGGCGACGCCTCCGGCGCTGGTATGCCGCTCAGAGGCGAAAGAGTCGGATCAATTCGCTGGTCATTCATGCAAGAACATTAACGCAGACGGGGAATCCGTGGCGCGAGCTAGCGCGGCAGGAAATCAATGTCTATCCGCATGGAAATCAATCTTGCAATACTTTTTGGCAATTGGTAAAATGCTATGTTGCCTCAGATCAATGATGGCAACGTAATAATTATCAAGGAAAAAAATGAACAAGAATTTCATCGCCGCAGCAATCCTCGCCGTTACCTCCATCGCCGCTCAAGCCGCTGACGCGGGCTTCTACATCGGCGCAGACGTCGGCCGCACCAAAGTGGACGACTTCGGCAAAGAAACCAGCGTAGGCGGTTTCGCAGGTTACCAATTCAACCAGAACGTAGCAGTGGAAGTGGGCTACCGCGACCTGGGCACCTTCAAGATCATGGGCTTCGACGCTAAGACCAAGCAGGCCGCTGTGTCCGTAATCGGTTCCGTACCGTTCAGCAACGGCTTCTCCGCATTCGGCCGTCTGGGCTACAACAATCTGAAAGTAGACGTGCGTGGCTACTCTGCCGACGACAATGGCACCCTGGCTGGCATCGGCCTGGGCTACGCCTTCAACGCCAACGTATCCGCTCGCGTCGAGTTCCAGCGCGTTGCCAACGACACCAAGAACCTGTCCGTAGGCGTAGCGTACAAGTTCTAATCGAACTTCCCGCACCACAAAGCCGCCACGCGCAAGCCCGGCGGCTTTTTTATTCGGGGTCAGATCTGACCCCGCATTGGAAATGAAAAAGGCCCGCGATGAACGCAGGCCTTTTGAGAATTCTGGTGGGAAGTGCAAGTTTCGAACTTGCGACCCCTGCAGTGTGAATGCAGTGCTCTACCCCTGAGCTAACCTCCCGAAGAAGCAGCATTATAGATGCCGCCATAGAGCACGTCAAGCAGCGGGGGTGCGCCAGACGCAGCTGCCTTTGACGGCTTTGTCGAGACCGTTCAGCAGGTCTTCGTGGGCGGCGATTTCGTCGTCGGAGGCGCGCATGACGATGATCTCGCCCAAGGCCACCTGCTCCAGCTGGATGCCGCCACCGCTGGCTTCCACCACGATGTCCATCCCTAGCGAATTCTGGCCCCGGGTCATGGCCAAGTACACATCGGCCAGCAGCTCGGCGTCAAGCAGCGCGCCGTGCAGTTTGCGGTGGGCGTTGGAGATGCCGAAGTGGTCGCACAGCGCGTCCAGCGAGTTGCGCTTACCGGGACGCATTTCCTTCGCCTGCACCAGCGTGTCAATCACGCCGCCGATGTGATCGTCGAAAGACGGCAGTTTCAGCATGCCGAATTCGTGGTTCAGGAATCCGAGGTCAAACGGTGCATTGTGG
>NZ_JBFRDW010000923.1:0-1645 GCF_052113985.1 Pseudoduganella sp. RAF53_2
CTCTTTGACCCGATCACCATTGGCGCCCTCTCCCTGAAAAACCGCGTCGTCATGGCGCCGCTGACCCGCTCGCGCGCCGTTGGCGAAGGCCGCGTACCGAACGCGCTGATGGCCGAGTATTACGCCCAGCGTGCGTCTGCCGGCCTGATCATCAGCGAAGCGACATCGGTGACCGCACAGGGTGTGGGCTATGAAAACACGCCGGGCATCTGGTCCGACGAACAGGTGGCCGGCTGGAAGCTGGTGACTGAAGCCGTGCACGCCAAGGGCGGCAAGATCGTGCTGCAGCTGTGGCACGTCGGCCGTATCTCCGACACCAGCCTGCTGAACGGCGACGCGCCCGTGGCGCCGAGCGCGATTGCAGCGAACGGCAATGTGAGCCTGCTGCGCCCTGCGCGTCCATACCCTACCCCACGCGCGCTGGACACCAGCGAGCTGGCTGGCATCGTCGCCGCTTACCGCAAAGGTGCCGAGAACGCGAAGAAAGCCGGCTTCGACGGTGTGGAAATCCACGGCGCCAACGGTTATCTGCTGGATCAGTTCCTGCAAGACTCCACCAACAAGCGTAACGACCAATACGGCGGCTCGATCGAAAACCGCGCCCGCCTGATGCTGGAAGTGACCGATGCCGTGATTTCGGTGTGGGGCGCCGGCCTGGTCGGCATGCACTTGGCGCCGCGCCGCGATGCGCACGATATGGGCGACTCCACGCCGGCTGAAACCTTCGGCTACGTGGCACGTGAACTGGGCAAGCGCAAGATCGCCTTCATCGCGGCACGCGAAGCGGTGGGCGACGATTCCCTTGGCCCGCTGCTGAAGAAAGAGTTCGGCGGTGTCTACATCGTCAACGAGAAATTCACCGCAGAGAGCGCGCAGAATGCGCTGGCGGAAGGCCGCGCTGACGCCATCGCCTGGGGCAAGGATTACATCGCCAATCCGGACCTGGTGCGCCGCCTGCAAACCGGCGCCTCGCTGAACGCGCAGCGTCCGGAATTGTTCTACGGTGGCGGCCCCGAAGGCTACGTCGACTATCCGGCACTGGAGGCTTAACCCTCACCGTGGGGTCAGACCCAAGGGTCTGACCCCACGGTGTGACCCCATTTAGGGGCTAGCGCGGGATGCTGTAGGTCACGGGGTAAAACTCATACCCCTTGCCATGCGCTCGGATGTGGCCCAGTGCCGGGAACGGCAGGTGGGCCGCGCCGAACAGATAGCCTTGCTTGGCCGCTTCGGCAAAGGCGGCCTGGCGCTGCGCCAGCGCTGCCTTGTTGTCGGTGTCGAAGGCAATCGTTACGGTCGGATCTTCGAACTGCACTTCGGCGCTGTGCAGCAAATCGCCCATCAGCACCAGCTTCTGGCCTTTACTCTCCACCACATAAGTCGTGTGACCCGGCGTGTGGCCGTAGCTGGACGAGGCGCGTACGCCCGGCACCAGCTGGGTGCTGCCTTCAAACGGCTTGAACTTGCCGGCGCTCGCGTACGCCGCGACGGAATCCATCGCGCCCTGGAAGAAGCCTTTCGCATCCGCCGGCGCCTTCTCCTGCTCCTGTTTGCTCAGCCAGTAATCGGCATCGCGCTTGTCGACGCGCACCACGGCGTTCGGGAAAGCCGGTTTGTTCAGCGCGCCTAAACCGCCCACGTGGTC
>NZ_JBFRDW010000924.1:0-1642 GCF_052113985.1 Pseudoduganella sp. RAF53_2
GTTTAAGGGTGTCTTCGTTTAATTATTCTAATGAAAAGGCGCCAGGCCTTTCGACCCGGCGCCCTGATAGTACCAACCGGCAGCTTAGGCGTAAACCGGGAACTTATCGACCAGCACTTGCACGGCGGCCTTCACGCGCTCGATGGTAGCAGCGTCGTTCGGGTTATCCAGCACGTCGGCGATCAGGTTGCCCACTTGCTCCGCTTCCGCTTCCTTGAAGCCGCGGGTGGTCATCGCCGGCGAGCCCAGACGAATGCCCGAAGTCACGAATGGCTTCTGCGGATCGTTCGGGATGCCGTTCTTGTTGCAGGTGATGTGCGCCTGGCCCAGGATCGCTTCGGCTTCCTTGCCGGTCAGGTTCTTCGGACGCAGGTCCACCAGGAACACGTGCGACTCGGTGCCGCCGGACACGATGCGCAGGCCGCGCTTGATCAGGGTCTTGGCCAGCACGTCGGCGTTCTTCACCACTTGCTGCTGGTATTCCTTGAATGCAGGCTGCAGCGCTTCCTGGAAGGCCACGGCCTTACCAGCGATCACGTGCATTAGCGGGCCGCCCTGAATGCCAGGGAAGATCGCGGAGTTGATGGCCTTCTCGTGCTCGGCCTTCATCAGGATGATGCCGCCGCGTGGACCGCGCAGGGACTTGTGGGTGGTCGAAGTCACGAAGTCGGCGTGCGGCACTGGGTTCGGGTACAGGCCAGCGGCGATCAGGCCGGCGTAGTGGGCCATGTCGACCATGAAGTAGGCGCCAACAGCCTTGGCGACTTTAGCGAAGCGCTCGAAGTCGATCTTCTTGGAGAAGGCCGATGCGCCGGCGATGATCAGCTTAGGCTTGTGCTCTTTCGCCAGGGCTTCCATGGCGTCGTAGTCGATGTCTTCTTCAGCGGTCAGGCCGTAGGAAACCACGTTGAACCATTTGCCGGACATGTTCAGTGCCATGCCGTGGGTCAAGTGGCCGCCTTCCGCCAGCGACATGCCCATGATGGTGTCGCCCGGCTTCAGCACGGCGAAGAACACGCCCTGGTTRGCYTGCGARCCGGAGTTCGGCTGCACGTTGGCAGCTTCCGCGCCGAACAGCTTCTTCACGCGGTCRATRGCCAGYTGCTCGACGACGTCCACGTACTCGCARCCACCGTAGTAGCGCTTGCCTGGATAGCCTTCGGCGTATTTGTTGGTCAGCTGCGAGCCCTGGGCTTGCATCACCGCTGGGGAGGTGTAGTTTTCGGAAGCGATCAGCTCGATGTGGTCGTGCTGACGCTTGTTTTCGTTCTGAATGGCGCCGAACAGTTCCGGGTCAACATTGGCGAGGGTGTGATCTTTAGCGAACATGAAAAAACTCCAGGTTTTGTCTAAGGCAGATAGGATCGAATGCGGGCGCCGAAATGAGTCAGAGCAGCCGTCTTCGCACGACTCCATCATTGGCTGCCCAGGCGAACGGCTTTAATTGAGATCTCACGTTCCCCGGTGGTTACCCACCTCTCGCCGGCCATTGCCGGCTTTTCGCCAGTTACGTGAGACAGTAAATGGAGCCAAGATTGTATTTCATGCTCAGCATCAGAGCAACGGCAATTCCGATATATCGGATACAATTTCCGGGTTGTGCAATTCTGACCTTTGTGTTGAAGGAAACCCATGATTGTCC
>NZ_JBFRDW010000925.1:0-1634 GCF_052113985.1 Pseudoduganella sp. RAF53_2
TTCCTGCTTGGCTTCCTGCTTGGCGCCGCCCTTCAGCGTGGCGGCGAATTCGATCATGCGCTCGGTGGCGTCTTCGCGGCGGTTCAGCACCACGTCTTCCACGCGTTCACGCAGTTCGGCTGGCAGGTCGTCGTACACGCCGACCATGCCGGCGTTGACGATACCCATGGTCATGCCGGCCTTGATGGCGTGGTAGAGGAACACGGTATGGATCGCTTCACGCGCCGGGTCATTGCCGCGGAAGGAGAAGGACACGTTCGACACGCCGCCCGAAATCTTCGCGTGCGGCAGATTGTCCTTGATCCAGCGGGTGGCGTTGATGAAGTCCACCGCGTAGTTATTGTGTTCTTCGATACCGGTTGCGATGGCGAAGATGTTCGGGTCGAAGATGATGTCTTCCGGCGGGAAGCCAACCACTTCGGTCAGCACCTTGTAGGCGCGCTCGCAGATTTCGATCTTGCGCTCGAAGGTGTCGGCCTGGCCCTTCTCGTCGAAGGCCATCACGATCACGGCGGCGCCGTAGCGGCGGCACAGTTTGGCCTGGCGGATGAATTCTTCTTCGCCTTCCTTCATCGAGATCGAGTTGACGATGGACTTGCCCTGCACGCACTTCAGGCCTGCTTCGATCACCGACCACTTGGACGAGTCGATCATGATCGGCACGCGCGAGATATCCGGCTCGGACGCGATCAGGTTCAGGAAGCGCTGCATCGCCGCGAGCGAGTCCAGCATCGCTTCGTCCATATTGATGTCGATGACCTGGGCGCCGTTTTCCACCTGCTGGCGTGCGACGGACAGTGCCTCGTCGTACTGCTCGTTCAGGATCATGCGCGCGAAGGCTTTGGAGCCGGTCACGTTGGTGCGTTCGCCGACGTTGACGAACAGCGAGTCGTCGTCGATGGTAAAGGGCTCCAGGCCGGACAGGCGCTGCGCCACCGGCACATGTGGCAGCTCGCGCGGCTTGGCTTCGGCCAGCACCTTGGCGATAGCGGCGATGTGGTCGGGCGTGGTGCCGCAGCAGCCGCCGGCCACGTTGATGAAGCCCGCTTCGGCAAATTCACGCAGCAGGCGCGAGGTGTCTTCCGGCAGTTCGTCGAAACCGGTGTCGCTCATCGGGTTGGGCAGACCGGCGTTCGGGTAAATACAGACGAAGGTATCGGCGATCTGCGACAGCTCTTCGGCATATGGGCGCATCAGGGCGGCGCCCAGTGCGCAGTTCAGCCCAATGGTCAGCGGCCTGGCGTGGCGCACCGAGTTCCAGAAGGCCGGCACGGTCTGGCCGGACAGAATACGGCCGGAAGCGTCGGTCACGGTGCCGGAGATCATCAGCGGCAGGCGTTCTTTTTCCGGATGCTCGTCGAAATACTGGTCGATCGCGAACAGGGCGGCCTTGCAGTTCAGGGTGTCGAAGATGGTTTCGACCAGCAGCACGTCGGCGCCGCCGTCAACCAGGCCGCGTACCTGCTCATGGTAGGCGGTGACCAGCTGGTCGAAGGTGACGTTACGCGCGGCAGGGTCGTTCACGTCCGGCGAAATGGACGCGGTCTTCGGGGTCGGACCCAGCGCGCCGCAGACGAAGCGCGGCTTGTCCGGGGTGCTGTATTTGGCGGTGGCAGCTTTGGCCAGCTTGGCCG
>NZ_JBFRDW010000926.1:0-1629 GCF_052113985.1 Pseudoduganella sp. RAF53_2
GGGCCGCTGAGCGTGATCATCTACAGTCACAACACGAATTGCTGTTCTTCTCGAATTGAAGTGGACTAAAGGCCCGGTTCTCCACGGTGGCTGGAAGCGCAGGCCGAGGACGCGAGCTGCGGCAGTTGGACAGTCAACGTTTAAGGTAACCAGTGCTTGTATGGACTTTCAGCCGAGTTGCCAGATGCGTCGGTCCATACGTCATCAGGCAAGGACCGATCACGGTGTAGTATCCGATCATGGTCGGGATAAGTGACACGATCAACCTCTGCGCGTGTACCGATAATCATGCAACGGACCAAAGCTGCACTCTTGTTCCAGAGATAGTGGCCAACAGGGCTGCCCTTCGGGAAGGCTGCGGCGTCTCCCGGCGTCAGCACCTGCTCTTCTTCTCCTTCAATAACCGTGAGCTCGCCTTCGAGCACATACACAAGTTCATCTTCGGCTTCGTGCCAATGTTTGATCGATGACCTGGTGCCGGGCGCCAGCATGTGGATGAACGCGCCGACCTGGGTCAGTCCGCCTGGCTCGCTGATCCATTCCTCGCGGTTCGTGACACGCGGGTCTGATGTTTCAATCGTTTCAACTTGTCGTTGTGCGGCGCGGACGATTGGCATGTTATGGCTGATGTTGGGCTGCTGGTGTCGCTGCAAATCAGGGCTAAGCGGTTCCGATCTGCGGCACGCGCTTCCGGGGCTGATCGTCCGGAAGCGTGAGCCGGGTCGGTGTGATGAATTATGCAGCTACTTGAACGCGCGGCTCGCCGGCGGCCATTTCGCCGATCACGGCAGCCTCGCCGAAGCCGTGGCTGCGGAACAGTTCCAGCACCTGGTCCACGGCGGAAGGATCGCAGGACACCAGCAGGCCCCCCGAGGTTTGCGGGTCGGTCAGCAGGGTGTGCTGCGGCTGGGTGATGTTCGGCGACAGGGTGACGTCCTTGCCGTAGGCTTCCCAGTTGCGGCTGGACGCGCCGGTGAAGAAGCCGTCGTGTGCCAGCTTTTCCACGCCAGGCAGCAGCGGGATCTGCGACATGTTCAGCTTTGCCGTCAGCTTGGCGCCGCGCGCCAGTTCCAGCAGGTGGCCCAGCAGGCCGAAGCCGGTGACGTCGGTCAGCGCATTCACGCCCGGCAGGTCGGACAGCGCCTTGCCTGGCTTATTCAGTTTGGTGGTGTTGGCGATCATGGCCTTGTAGCCTTCTTCGTCCAGCACGTTCTTCTTCAGCGCGGCGGACAGCACACCCACGCCCAGCGGCTTGCCCAGCACCAGCACGTCGCCTGCCTTGGCATCGGCATTGCGCTTTACTTTGGATGGATGCACGAGGCCCATCACGACCAGGCCGTAGATCRGTTCCACGGAGTCGATGGTGTGGCCGCCGGCAATCGGGATACCCGCTTCGGCGCAGATGGATTCGCCGCCTTTGATGATCTGGCCGATGGTTTCAATCGGCAGTTTGTTGATCGGCATGCCCACCAGGGCCAGCGCCATGATCGGGGTGCCGCCCATGGCGTACACGTCGGAGATGGCGTTGGTGGCGGCGATGCGGCCGAAGTCGAAGGGATCGTCGACGATCGGCATGAAGAAGTCGGTGGTGGCGATCAGCGCCTGTTCGTCATTCAGTTTGTAGACGGC
>NZ_JBFRDW010000927.1:0-1618 GCF_052113985.1 Pseudoduganella sp. RAF53_2
GCGCCAGGCCGGCGGCCAGTGCCAGCAGGGTCTTGCCGGTACCGGCCTGGCCCAGCAGGGTGATAAAGTCGCACTCGGGATTCATCAGCAGGTTCAGAGCGAAGTTCTGCTCGCGGTTACGCGCCGTGACGCCCCACACGCTGTTCTTGTTGTGGGAATAGTCGCGCAGCGTCTGGATCACCGCGGTCTTGCCGTTGATCTGCTTGACCTGGCCGTAGAACGAAGCTTCGCCGTTCTTCGGTTCCAGGAACACGAACTGGTTCACCAGCAGGGACGGGATGAACGGGCCGGTCACGCGATAGAAGGTGGCGCTCTGGCCGTTCTTGTTCTCCTGCCACGACTCCATGTCCTTGCCATGCTTGTTCCAGAAATCGTCCGGCAGCTGGACGATGCCCGAGTACAGCAGGTCGGTGTCTTCAAGTACGTGGTCGTTGAAGTAGTCTTCCGCCGGCAGGCCCAGTGCGCGCGCCTTGATGCGCATATTGATGTCTTTCGACACCAGCACCACCGCGCGGCCCGGCTGCTCGGCTTCCAGCGAACGCACGACCGCGAGGATCTGGTTGTCCGCCTTACCTTGCGGCAGGCCTTCCGGCAAATCGGCTACCTGCACCTTGGTCTGGAAATACAGGTGGCCTTTGGCATCCTTGTTACCCAGCTTGTTCAGCGGGATACCGGTTTCCATGTCGTCGTCGTCGGTATTGCTGACCAGGGCATCGAGGGTACGCGATACCTGGCGCGCATTGCGGGCGACTTCGGACATGCCTTTCTTGTGGTTGTCCAGTTCTTCCAGCGTCATCATCGGCAGGAAGACATCGTGCTCCTCGAAGCGGAACAGCGAGGAGGGGTCGTGCATCAGCACATTGGTGTCGAGCACGAACAGCTTGGTCATGCCCACCTGATCGGCGTGGCGGCTGGAGGCGGACTTCAGCACGACCTCGTGTGCCTTGTGCTTGGCCGGATGCGGTGCATCGGGCTTGATCGGCGTGACCTTGCCGCGCGCCAGGGGCGCAGCCTTGGTGCGTGGTGGCGCCGGGACATCGTCCGGCAGCTTGGCGACCTTGAGGGCCGGGGTTTTCTTTGCAGCTGCGGTCTTCTTTGCCGCAGTCTTTGCAGGTGCCTTGGTTGCCGCTTTCTTCGGCGCTGGCGCTGCATCTTCTTCAACGGGGAAGGGTACCGGATTCGATCCGCTCGCCTTCGGGTAGTCTTTAGCCAGCAGTAAGGTGGCTGGCTTGCTAGGCAGTTTTGGCAGTGGCATCAGGATCTCAATCTAAAAAAGTTCCGCCCACGCCAAAGCCGCCGCAGCAGATCGGGCATGGGGATGGATGCGTGGGGAAATCGGAAATGAAAGGCTGCCTAAGGCCGCCGTTGCGGCCAGTATTGCAGTCCGGTTGGCACCGGGGTGAGTGGTTGGAAGAAGCTTGACTCAAAATCTGGCTATATTAAAGCTCAGTTACGGTTGTTCGACCGCAAGGAGGGCTTTGCCATCAGCCCTGGCTTGCCACGAATTCCAGTACATCATCAACGTGACCTGGAACCTTCACGCCTCTCCATTCTTTCACCAATCGCCCTTGAGCGTCAATGACAAACGTGCTGCGTTCGATTCCACGTACATCTTTAC
>NZ_JBFRDW010000928.1:0-1618 GCF_052113985.1 Pseudoduganella sp. RAF53_2
TTCGTTGGCAATCTCAATGACGACGTCGCCGCTCTGTTCCACGATATAGATATCGTCGCCAGCGCCGCCAAGCATGGTGTCGTTGCCCAGGCCACCAGCCAAGATATCGGCATCTGCTGTGCCAACAATGCGGTCATTACCGCTGCTGAACAGACCCTTCTGTACTTCCGCCAGCGAATGTATGCCGTCGTCAAAGCTGAAGCTCTCAACGTTGCGTACCGTGAGCGAGATCCCCCGCGCCTCACTCACCAGCTGCGTGTCCGCAGGGTTCAGGCGAGCGATATGGTAATCAGACAGGCTGCCAGCCAACCGAACGACATCATTACCGCTCCCTCCATCTACCGTGTCGTTGCCGGTGCCAGCAGCCAGGCTATCGCTGCCATCGCCGCCAAGCAAGCTGTCGTTGCCACTGCCGCCTATCAAAGTGTCGTTGCCAGCTCCGCCTTCAAGCTTATTTCCAGCAGTTGCGACACCCTCAATGCAATTGTCAAGCGAGTTTCCTTTACCGGTAAATGAAACGCTTCCGGTAGCGACCAGATTCACCTCATTATTGCCAAGAGTGTAGCTCGCCAGGTTAGTGCTCACAGAAATAGCACTAAAGCTCGAAAGAGGCCCCATTAAAAAATCAGCGACACGCACTTGGTTAAACGGCATGGACACGTAGAAACGCACAGCGCTTTCGTCAACTGCACTATTRGATACTTCATCATTACCGATTAGCCCAACGGACACATCGAAGGTACTAACATTTCTGAAAGCTCGTCTTAAGCTCATTGGGGCTCCGGGTTGCAAGGCGATGGGGAGGGCTGCGCTCTCCAGCTCCTCAGATGCAAAGAGAATCTAGAGCCAATCGGCAAGCCGAGACTCTCACTCGAACTATGTATTTAACGCTCTTGCGTCAAGTCTTCCGCGTTGGCCCGTGAACCGAGCAGATACTTCAGGTCACTGATAGGGGCGCCAGACACTTCATTCATCCTGATAAGGGTCTCCGCGCTGATACCAATTCTTCCATGTCGTATCTTGCTCACAGTAGAGGCCTTGATTTTCAGAGTACGTGCTAACGCGGCATCATTTTTTAGCCTCAGAATCTCTTTCATCGCATCCAAAAGACGGCATGGATCGTAGTCCAAAGG
This sequence comes from Pseudoduganella sp. RAF53_2, assembly GCF_052113985.1. Taxonomy (NCBI): domain Bacteria; kingdom Pseudomonadati; phylum Pseudomonadota; class Betaproteobacteria; order Burkholderiales; family Oxalobacteraceae; genus Pseudoduganella; species Pseudoduganella sp. RAF53_2. Next base: position 1,134 of record NZ_JBFRDW010000928.1, read on the forward strand.
CTCGGCCTTAACGATCTTTTCAGTGGCCACTTTGTCATAGCGCATTTCCTACTACCTTTCTCAAAGTTCGGAGGACCTAACAGTCCATGTACGTTAAGGGTTGAGACTGGCAGTTCGAGCTAAGCCAGCGGTTTGTTCAACGATGAAGAAAACAGCCGTTGCTCTGTCTTGCTCTACTTCATTCATCAATGGTGCCTGCAATCCAATTTATGCTTGCAACGCATACGCTCAGCTCATACCAGGAACACGAAGGCAATTCCGCCCTTGAAGGCTTTGAATCTCCTGCACATGTCTTGGTCTGCAATGATTGTGAATTTTATTTCCTCAGTGAAACAGACAATCTTCGCGCGGTTACTGCCATAACGCGCCGGCTTAGTGCTTCCTGTACATCGCTCGGATGTCAGCAATGGACAGCAACACATTTCACAGGCAATGGCGGTAATTCGGACAAATCTGTCTCGACGACAAATCTCACAGATCTATGC
>NZ_JBFRDW010000929.1:0-1618 GCF_052113985.1 Pseudoduganella sp. RAF53_2
GTGGCAAAGCTGCGTCCGTTGATGGACGTGATCAAGGTGGACATCAAGCAGATCGCACCGGGCAGCCTGCCGTGGCAAAGCTGCGTCCGTTGATGGACGTGATCAAGGTGGACATCAAGCAGATCGCACCGGGCAGCCTGCCTGTGCTGGCGCGCGCGCTGAAAATGCCGGGCCAGAAACTGCTGGCGGAGAAAGTTGAAACGGTCGAGGAATTCCGCGAATGCATGGACCTCGGCTTCGAATACTTCCAGGGTTATTACTTTTCGCGTCCCGTTATCCTGAGCGGCAAGAAGATTGCGCCGTCGCAGATGACCATCATGAATCTGCTCAACCTGCTGAGCAAGGATGCCGATCAGCGCGAGGTCGAGCGCAGCGTGAAGCACGATCCCCTGATCTCGTTGAACTTGCTGCGGCTGGTGAATACGCCGGCCGTCGGCGCGCGCTTCCGCATCAACTCAGTTGGGCACGCATTGATCGTGCTGGGGCGCCGGCAGCTGCAGCGCTGGCTGCAGATTCTGCTGTACGTAAAGGGCGCCGAGTTCGATTCGCCCTTGCTGCAAATGGCCACCACGCGCGGCAAAACCATGGAATTGATGATGGAGAAGCTGAAGCCGCAGCAGCGCGTTGCCGCTGACATCGCCTTCACGGTGGGCATCATGTCGCTGATGGATGCGCTGTTCTCCGTGCGCATGCAGGAGATTCTCGATTGCGTGAACGTGCTGGATGAAGTGCGCGATGCCTTGCTGAAGCGCGATGGCGATTACGGCGATGTGCTGCACCTCATCGAGATGATCGAGCGTGCGCAGGAAGGGCCGGAGCTGACCGGCATCCTGCACAAGCTTGAGCTCGCGCCTTCCGAGCTATACGCGATTCAGGTCGCGGCTTTTGAGTGGGTCAATGACTACGCTCAGGGTGTGCGCTGATCCAGTTATTGCGCCAGTAGCAGGAACACGGTCGGCTTCTTGTGGAAGTCCGGCGCCTTGCCTGCGGTGAGCAGGCTTTTCCACTGCGCTCCCGTCATCGTACGGATGCTTTCCGACGGCAGGCTGATATCGGTCGCGACGCAGATCAGCGTGGTGCCATTGCAGCTGTTCACCAGCGCTTCCAGCATGGCCGCATTGCGGTAGGGCGTTTCGATGAAGAGCTGGGTCTGCTTTTCGTTACGCGAGCGCGCTTCCAGGTCCTTGAGACGTTTGGCCCGCGCAGCGGCGTCGGTCGGCAGATAGCCGTTGAAGGCAAAGCTCTGGCCGTTCAGGCCGCTGGCCATTACCGACATCAGGATTGAGCTTGGCCCGACCAGTGGGCGCACGGGAATGCCGTGCTGATGCGCCAGGCGCACCAGGTCCGCGCCGGGATCGGCTACGGCCGGTACGCCAGCTTCGGACAGCAGGCCGGCATCCTGGCCGGCCTTGATCGGCTCCAGCAGTGCTGCCAGTGCGTTGGCCGGCGTATTGACGTTCAGCTCGTTGATGGTGATTTCCTGCAGCGGGCGGGCGAGGGGATGCACGGCGCCGACCAGCTTGAGGAAGGCGCGCGCAGTCTTGGCGTTCTCGGCCACGAAGTAGGGCAGTTGCGCGGTCAGAGCCTGCACGTGCTCGGGAATGACGTGGTTCAGCGC
>NZ_JBFRDW010000930.1:0-1607 GCF_052113985.1 Pseudoduganella sp. RAF53_2
CGATTCGATAGCACAAAATGTCCACGAACCACCCTAAACCTAACGGCACAGGGCCGGGATCGGCGTACACGATGTATTCTACCACGCACTACTCGGAGCAACCAGCCACGGGCTTGAACAGCCAGTAGCCCGTGGTGTCGGCGATGGTTTCCGACACGCGCAAGTCCGCGCGCGGGATCAGGCGCCAGGCCAGCTTGCATTGGCCTGGCGGCGTTTCCGGCTCCAGCCGCAGGCGGTATCGCTTTTCCTGTCCAAGTGGCAGGTCCAGCGTCATGTCGACCAGCGCATAGCCATCGCCCGCCTCAATCGGCACGGCGCTTTTGGTGTTTGGCATATAGGCGCTGTAGGACGCGTAATCCTGCACCATGCTGCACAGCTTAGGCACCGGCGCGGCGATCAGGGTGAAGGCGGTGAAGGTCTTGCCGGGATGGCCGCTGCCGGGCTCCTCGACCACGCGCACGTGATCTTCGCTCAGCGAGGAGATATCCGGGTAAGCCGCTGCCGGAGCTTCGAGCGCCATCGCTATGGCGGCCAATGCGAAAGCGAAGCTGGCCGTGGCTGGCACCCGGGCCGGAATGGCGGTGCGGTTGGAGGAGGGCGAGGTGCGCATGATCAGTGACCGTGCTTCAGCGCGAGGGTGATGACGATGCCCGTCAGGTCGATGCCCTTCATCGTGATGCTGCCGAAGCTGGGACCGCTGGTCGCGCCATGCACGCGGATGTTCTTGAAGCTCAGTTCACCGATGGTAGTCGGCAGACTGAGGGTAATCGAACCGTCCGGGTTGAGCATGGACGTGGCACGGTTCGGCGCGTACACCACATTGTGCATGCTGACGTCGGAATCGAGCATGCCCAGTACCGGGTTCACCAGTTTGGCCAGGTCGCCCAGCACCACCACGCCATTGTCCTTCAGCTGTTTTTGCACCTGGTTGACCAGGTCGTCGCCCAGGCCCTGCGCCGAGATCGCGTCGAGCTGTGCGTCATCCAGCTGTTGCATATCCTTGCGCGGCACGATGGCCGGCTGTGTGATGGCGGTGGCAGGCAGCGCTGCTTCCATCGCATAGGATTCCAGCGGCGCGAACACGGCACTGATGAAAGCTGCCGCCATGCGGATGCGGCGCTGCTTGCGCAGCATGTCCTGCACGTGCTGGTGGGTCACCAGTTCCCATTCGGCGAAAATCTCGCCGAGGCGCTGGCCAGTCTGGCGCTGATGTTCAATCGCGCGTTCCAGCTGTTCTTCGGTAATCAGATTGTGCTTGACCAGCATCTGGCCAAACAGCTGGGTAGGATGCTCCGGTTTAAACCAAGTCATGTTTGTCTCCGTGGTGAACGAGATCCGAAGGCGTCATGCCGAACCAGCGCTTGCAGGCGCGGTAGAAGGCGCTCGGTTYGGAAAAGCCGAGCTGGAAACTGAGCATCTTGAGCGACAGGTCGCCCGCTTCGAGTGACTGGCGCGCCAGTTCGCGGCGCGTGTCGTCCACCAGCTGGCTGAAGCTGGTGCCTTCTTCCGCGAGACGCCGCTGCAGCGTGCGCTCGCTCATCATCAGCCGCGCCGCGACAGCATCGCGATGCGGCGGACCCTTGGGCAGCATCTCAGCCAGGATGTTC
>NZ_JBFRDW010000931.1:0-1606 GCF_052113985.1 Pseudoduganella sp. RAF53_2
TGACCGCCATGCCCAATTCGGCCTGCTTCAGCACGGACACGATTTGTTCCGCTGGAAAATGTTTGCGCTTCATAGTCAAACCCTCCCGCTAAGGAATTATTGACCAAAAACTCGCGCTCTGAAGCGTCTAATTTTTCCAATGCAGATCACAGCCGTTTCACAGTACCGGCTACTATTCAACTTCCGTTTCACTGTACGGCAATCGGGTTCGCCGCACGCGCGCTGCATTCGCTGCATCAAATGGCGAGAAACCTTGCTGCCAATACGTCCGCATCTCAAGGGTAGGCCAGCCTCGAAATGGTGCATAGCACTTCTTCGTCAATTCCCGCCATTCGCGCCATTCCATCGGCTGCTGTTCCACTGAGCTTGACCTTTAAAATAATTTATATCGTTTTTCTCACGTCTATAGTATCACTGCGAACTCTCCGGGCAGGCAGCGTTCGCATACAGCGGTTACTGCCTCATGCCCGGCAGGTGCCAAAGTGCAGCCACAGGAGAATGAGCAAAGGCACATCGTCAACGGCGCCGGCCTGTCGTGCTCATGTAGCGCTTCTGAAGATCGATTACCACAATCGTTTTCCAATTGCGTTCGTCGGCTTGGCTGCGAATAAGCAAGCGCTGCTCAGGCAAATCTCGTCGCCAGATGTATTCCTTGTTGAAGGGAGCTGCCATCTCAACAGGCAGACAAAAAATGTTGGAGCTGGACCACACCGTCGAACGGCGAACTGTTCGCTCCTTTAGCGCTTGTTAAACTAAATAGCGGAATGTTTGTACGAGTGGGCAATTCATGCCTGACGCTGCCCTTTGACATCCATTCCTATCTCACCCTTGTTGGTCAAGCCCGCTTCGGCGGGCTCTTTTTTGTCCTATGGAAGGGCACCCGTTGCCCAGAATCGTGACTTGCGGAAGAGCCGATTGTGTCCGCCCTGGGAAAGCCGCCGGGTCTGGCCGGCCTGCTTGCCGAGCAGAAATTTTGTATCTCCCGCCTTCAGATGGCTGCCCGCTGTCCGCCTTTCCCGCCACGACTCGGCGCCAATGGCCGGCATGGGGCGCATGCGCAGATGAGAGCGCGCCAACGCCCCTCCTCTATCGCCACGGCTGCAGTTGATGCTGGGCCATACCAAATCAAATACCCTGGGAGCAAAAGAAAGCCCGCCTAGGCGGGCAAATGTTCAATGACACAAGGAATGGCAACGGGAGGCACATATGAGGTGAATGCAGATCCTTAACTGCCATTCCGATAGTTAGTGTAGCAGGTGCAATTCCGGTGTGCCGTCGCTCGTATGCGACACCAATACACTTTAACGATGTGTCGGCGCGCAAAGTGCAAGTCTTTTGAACGCAGATTAATCAATCTATTCCTACACTGAACAGTCAGGTGTCATTGGAATTGGGCAAAGGCAGCAATGAAGAAATGGCGTTTTCGCTCCTCGGATTGGAATCGCCGAACTCACTCACTTTACCTTCAGCAAAACACCAAACCAACAGAAGCATAGGCATTGAGGCTAATTTAAACCCAGCTATGCAGCCGCGCTGGAGGCAGTCTGCAGCGCGCCGCCCGAAGTTTCGTCCCGGGACAGCGTAGATGACGCAGTCTGGACCACAT
>NZ_JBFRDW010000932.1:0-1602 GCF_052113985.1 Pseudoduganella sp. RAF53_2
CCGCACTGCTGTAGACCGGTGTCATCCAGTTGCTCGGCATACCGCTTACACCGTTGTAGCCCTTGAAGAAAGTGCTTGGCGAAGTGCCGCGAATTGTCGCGATCAGGTTCTGCATCGCAGTCGAATCGATGTACTTGGTCGAGTAGTTCGCGTTCAGGAAAGACTGCGTATCCGGTGCACGCTGCGCGCCGGTTTTGTTGAGCGGATCGTAGATCAGGGTCTGGTTGACGTTGGCGCTCACCACGTTGATATCGTCGGCAGTCGAAACCAGATCCTTGCCATTGCTGGCCAGGTAGCCACCGCCGTTGTACTGCTGCGCGGTGGTCTTGCGTCCCTGCACGCCAAACCACAGCTTCTGGAAGAACGGCGTCTTCAGACGGTATTTGAAGTCCAGCTTGGCCTGGTCTTCGGTGTTCTTCGTTTCGGAGGGACGGTACTGCAGCTGCACCTGCACGTAGGAGCTGTTCGCGTCAGGCGAATAACCGGACGGGAAATCGAAGTGCGGCAAGCCTTGCGAGTCCAGCGAGACTTTGAGGCCTGGCGCATTCTGCGTTAGCGCTATCTGATTACTTTCGGAGCTATAGCGCGACTTGGAGGTGTTGATCAGGGCCTTCGCTTCCCAATCGCCGCTCTTCCATTCCCAGCCGTTGGACAGGTATTGCGAACGGACCTTCAGCGAAAAGTCCCGCGCCGAAGTACCAAACGCGCCCTGGCCACCCTGGCCTGCGATATTCAGGCAGCTGCCGACGGTGTATTGCGTGACATAGTGATTGGCGACAGTGACACCATCGGGCGTACTGGCGGTCGGCACCGCGTTGCAAGTACCGGCGGTGGTCGGAACGCCGGTCGTTGCGTTGTACACCGGCGCGGTGCCGGCGTTGAACAGGCGGTTCACATTACTGAAGTCCGTGCCGAAGTTACGATCATTCAGGCGCTGGCTCTGGGTGTTGTCCTCGTAGCTGACGTAGGTGCGCAGGCCTTTATTGAATTCGTACTGTGCCGTGAATTCAGCGGACGAACGCTCGTGGTCGCGGGTCCAGATGCCGTAGCGCGCAATGCCTGGAGAATAGTCGAACCACTGCGATTGGCAGGCGGTCTTCTGTGCTGCGCTCAGCGTGCTGGCATTGCAGCCTCCCGGGGTGGTCACTGCGGCGACAGCGGGATCGAGGCTGGTGACGGTCTTGTCCGGCGAGAAGTCCCAGTCGCGCAGGAAGCGCCAGGAAGTATTGCGGGCATAGTCGTTACGGGTGTAGACCTTGTCGTACACCACGTTGGCCATCAGGCCCAATTTGCCGTCGAGGTATTTGTCGGCCAGCAGCAGGCTGGCGCGCGGCTGCACGCCGCCGCGGCTGGTGGCCTGCTCGCCCGACAAAGTGACTGCCACGGTCTTCTTCTTGAAGTCCAGCGGCTTGCGGGTCTGGATGATGACCGTGCCGCCAACACCGCCTTCAGTCAGGTCGGCGGTGGTGCCTTTGTAGACGTCGATCGATTGAATCAGCTCGGAAGCCAGCTCGCGCAGTTCAGCGCCGCGGCCCGCGGTACCGCCGGTGGCCAGCACGGACTGGCCGTTGATCTCTACGCGGTTCAGGTCAGGCTGCACGC
>NZ_JBFRDW010000933.1:0-1590 GCF_052113985.1 Pseudoduganella sp. RAF53_2
AAAATATATCGCTCAGCGCCAAATAAAAAACGGCGGGTGTGAAACCCGCCGTGCGCCTAGCCCTGGACCGTGAACCGGTACAGCGACTTCGTTTCGTAAACCTCCCCCGGCCGCAAAATGGTATTCGGATATTCCGGCTGATTCGGCGAATCGGGGTAGTGCTGCGGCTCCAGGCACAGCGCGCCCCGATAGCCGTATTGCCAGCCCTTGCCGACCAGCGAGCCATCGAGGAAATTCCCGCTGTAGAACTGCACGCCCGGCTCCTGGGTATACAGTTCCAGCACCCGGCCCGACGCCGGCTCGCGCAGAATGGCGGCCAGCGACATGGTGTGCGGCTCCGGTTTCACCAGCACGAAGTTGTGATCATAGCCGCGGCCATTGTCCAGCTGCTCGTCCTCATCATTGATGTACTCACCGATGGTGCGCGTAGTGCGGAAATCGAACGGCGTGCCTGCCACGTCGGCCAGCGGACCCAATGGAATGGATTGGGAATCGATCGGCGTATAGCGCTCAGCATTGATCACCAGCTGATGATCGAGGATGCTGCCCTCCCCCGCCAGGTTGAAATACGCGTGATGCGTCAGATTCACCGGCGTGGCCTTGTCCGTGGTCGCGTGGAACTTGATCAGCAGCTCGTTGGCATCGTTCAGCTCATACATGACCGTCACGTCCAGATTGCCCGGATAGCCCTGGTCGCCGTCACGGCTGCGGTGAGTCAGCTTCAGGCCGATGGACAGGTCAGCCACCACCGGCACCGCATGCCAGGCTACTTTGTGGAAGCCGCGCGGACCGCCGTGCAGATGGTTCTCGCCATCGTTGATGTCGAGCTGCACCGATTCGCCGTCCAGCTGATAGCGGCCACGCCCGATACGGTTGCCGTAACGGCCAATCAGGGCGCCGAAAAAGTTCTGGTCGGCGAAATACGAATCGGCTTTGGTATAACCGGTGGTCACGTCCGCCAGGCGGCCATGCTTATCCGGCACATGCAGCTCGGTGATGATGCCGCCATAGTTCGTGATCTTGACGGTCATGCCGTTCCGGTTGCGCAGCGTGTAAAGACTGAGCGGCAGGCCTTCCGGGGTCTCGCCGAAAGGCTCTTGAGTGATGCTTAATTCCATTTATGCAATCGATGGGCGTCCGAAAACCGGCATGCCCTGTTCGTCCCAGCGCAAAGGTTTAACAAAAGTGTGGCGGTCCGGATTCCACAGTGGATCGCCAACGATCTCAGTATAAGTCCTTGCATGATAGACGAGAAGCACGGTTGCCCCATCTTCCGCGACCGTGAAGCTGTTATGGCCCGGTCCATAAATCTTGTGCTCGAAGCAGGATTGAAGCACCGGCTGATCCGACTTGTGCCACGAGGCCGGGTCCAGCAAGTCCGCATTCTCATCGGCCCACAGCAGGCCCATGGCGTAGTTCTCGTCGGTCGCGCTGGCGGAATAGCTGATGAAGATCTTGCCGTTCTTCTTGAGTACCGACGGCCCTTCGTTGACCCAGAAGCCCCGGATCTCCCAGTCGTATTCCGGCTTGCTCAGCATGACCGGCTTGCCTTCGATCTGCCACGGCGTTTTCATCGGCGCGATGTACAGG
>NZ_JBFRDW010000934.1:0-1590 GCF_052113985.1 Pseudoduganella sp. RAF53_2
CATTTTGGGCAATGGAACTGCAGTGTCCGCTGCCACATTGACAGGAACAGGCGCAGTGCCTTTGTTTGCGTTCGTTGACGTCTTAGGACGGAGACGAATCACGATCTCCGTTCCCACAGTCCATCTCCCGACTTCTTCAAATTGTTCATTGCCAATGGTGACTTCGGTTTGGGCCATTGCGAGCGATGCGCAAAGAAATGCTGTGGTGCTGAATAACGCCTTCAAGTAGGTGTAGATGCTCATAGTGGCGCTCCGATTGCAACGCCGTCGTCAATCACGGGAATGATTTGAACCTTTTCCGAGATAGTGGCCTTGATAGCGTTCGTCACACTTTGTTGTCCTTGTTGTACTACAACTGTCACCGTAAAGCTGGTGGGGCCGGTGCGCTGTTCAGGCGGGACAGGATTGGTTGCCCAAATGCTCCACGATACGTAGCGTGGGTTAARCAGTTTTTGAATCTCAAATGTTACTTGCGCTATGCTGCCAGCCTTGCCAGTACTCCTGGCCTTACCGTCGTTGTCCTTCGCCAAAAACACGTGATCTTTATTGCGCACACTGGCTAGCACTTGCAATAGCAGCCCAGCGTCTACAGAAAACTCGATGGTGACTGGCTGGCTTGGATCCAGAACAAATTCGGGAGAAAAGCCGAATCCCTTATTTTTCGAGACAATTTTTGATTTCATAACAAACCCCAAGTGGAAGCGCTTACCGAGGCAATTGAAAGCGCAAGATATTGTTAAAATTTTATGCCTCGATTTTAAGTCTGAAGCAACATTTGCATCAAAAACTATCCAATTGTCACCAATCGAATTTTCCGTACATTTCGCTTTGGGAACGCGAATCTTTCATTTGCTGAGTGTTTAAAAAAACAACAGTTCGTCTCGGGGTGCCTTCAGTTTTTCGAAGAAGCGTCTCACTAAGTTCTGTTGTTTATTTGTTGCCGTAAATGGCGTTGTGATAGTTGGTGAGAATTTTCTGGCGTGGTAAGGAGCAAAATGTTTCGCTAGCTTTCCCCAGCGCAGGTAGCAACCGCTGGTAGATTTCTGTGTGCCAACTGAAAGGACGCATATGACGGAAGAGGAACGCATTGCGCGCAATCAGAATCGGCTCCTAGAACTATTTCCGTGGTTCTCGAGTCGCTTGCAATTTGTAATCGCTGACCTCGAAAATGCGAAGTTTCGGCCTCGCATTCAAGATGCGTGGCGGTCACCTGAAGACCAATTAAAGGCTTACAACTCGGGACATTCTCAGCTTCGTTATGGATTCCACAACGTCACTGGAGCAGACGGAAGCAAAGAAGCGCTAGCCGTGGATCTACTAGACGACGACTTCCCGCTTTCTTCTCGTTCTACTTATCTAATCAGGTTAGCGGCCGCGGCTGAAAAGCATGGACTGATGACCGGTATTCGATTCGGTCTTCAAACGGCGAAGATGATCCAAGCTGTAGACCAGGCAATATTGACAGAGCAGTGGGATGCACCAATCAAAATCGGCTGGGACCCGACACATGTGCAGCCGGTCGGGCTTTCACCTGAGCAAGCTAGGATGGGGAAACGACCAAGTTAAAACAAGAACCGATAAGTCCATTTT
>NZ_JBFRDW010000935.1:0-1590 GCF_052113985.1 Pseudoduganella sp. RAF53_2
GTATTCGAAGAAGGCCAGGCGCTGCTGAAGAAAATCATCGATGGCCGCTGGCTGACTGCCAACGGCGTGATTGGCCTGCTGCCGGCCAACACGGTCAACGATGACGATATCGAGGTGTACACCGACGATACGCGCTCGGAAGTGGCCTTCACTTACTACGGCCTGCGCCAGCAGGGCTTGAAGCCGGTGATCGATGGCGTGCAGCGACCGAATCAGTGCCTGGCGGACTTCATCGCGCCGAAGTCGTCCGGCAAGCAGGATTACATCGGCATGTTCGCGGTGACGACGGGCCTGGGTATCGAGAAGTATGAGAAGCGCTTCGAGGATGCGCACGACGATTACTCGTCCATCATGCTGAAGTCGCTGGCGGACCGTCTGGCCGAAGCCTTCGCGGAATACATGCACGAGCGTGTGCGTAAAGACCTGTGGGGCTACGCGGCGGATGAGACGCTGTCGAATGAGGCGCTGATCAAGGAAGAGTACAAGGGCATTCGCCCGGCGCCAGGCTATCCGGCCTGCCCTGAGCATACCGTGAAGGCGGATGTGTTCCGTGTGCTGAATGCCGAGGAGATCGGCATGGAACTGACCGAGTCGTTTGCGATGTTCCCGGGTGCGGCCGTTTCGGGCTTTTACTTCGCGCACCCCGAGTCGAAGTATTTCACGGTCGGCAAGATCACCGAGGATCAGCTGAACGATATGGCGGCACGCCGTAACGTGCCGCGCGAGCAGCTGGAACGCTGGCTGGCACCAAACCTGTAAGCCCTAACTGCGGGTCAGACCCAAGGGTCTGACCCTGGGTTTAGGGTTTAAGCCTGCTGCGAACGGAACCGCCAGATCGCCAGCAGAATAAAGGCCGCAGCGAAACCAAGCTGCACGCCGCTGCTGGCGAAGGCTGCATCCATGCCCAGGCCGCGCCAGGTCATCGCATCCAGGCCATCGACCGCCCAGCGCGTCGGCACCACCACCGTCAATTTCTGCATCCACTCCGGGAAGATGAACGACGGCACCCACGCACCACCCAGCATCACCAGGATCAGCGTCGCAAACACCGCCATGCCGCGCGCGGCTTCCGGGGTTTTGCCGAAGGCTGCGATCAGCAGGCCGAAGCTGGCGGTCATCAGCGCAAAGCTCAGCGCCACCATCACGAAGCCGACCGGATTCGAAATCTGCACGTGGAAGATGATCACGCCGCAAGCAAAGATCGCAAGCACCAGGCCCAGCGCAATGATCGCTGCGGACAGCGCGCGCGACATCAGCACTTCCGTCATGGTCAGCGGCGCCGCCAGCAAGCGGTTCCAGATGCCCATACGGCGCGCCAGCAGGATGCCGATGCCCATGTCCACGCCCATGAACAGGATGAACTGCACGCCCATGCCAGCAAATGAGTGGGCGTAGCCGTTGTACTTGGGACCGGAGCTGAGCGCATTGTCCCTGGTATCGAAAGGCATGGACAGGCCGCCCTTGCCCGCTTTCGATTCTCCCGCCGGCGTGTCCGCCTTCGCATCCTCGGCTGCCTGGAATTTCTTCAAGCTGCCGAGGAAGTCGCGCAAGGATGCGTCGGAGTCATTCTGCTCCAGCTTCCTGATACTC
>NZ_JBFRDW010000936.1:0-1589 GCF_052113985.1 Pseudoduganella sp. RAF53_2
GCAATGGGGCCAGGCCGTGTGAAAACGCGGCTGGATGCTACCGGTGCTGCAGTCGGCGAGACGAGTCGAACCGATTGAAGACGCGTCGAAGAAGAAAGGGCTTACAGCCCGATCAAGGCTGTTCTCAGCCCGTTAGTTCCCAGGATGCGCATCACTCGCTTCAGGTTGTAGGCGAGAACATGCAAACTCATCTCTGTCCGCACTCGCGAAAAAGTCCTGGTGAGAAAGTGCGTTGCCCCCATCCACGATTTCAAAGTGCCGAACGGATGCTCCACTGTGCGTCGTCGAATTTTGGCAGTGTCCCGCCGTTCGGCTAGCCTCTGCGCCATCCGATCAAGGACTTCTTCGTGCTCCCAGCGTGCGATTCGGCGATTGGTGCCAGTGGTGCATTGCGATTTGATTGAACATTTGGGGCATGCTGAGGACCAGTATTTTTTGAAAAGAAGCCCCTTTTCCATTATGGTGAAACGCAGTATTGCTCGCTCACCTGCCGGGCATTGGAACTCATCACTCTCGGGTAGGTATTGAAAATCGCGTTTGTCGAACTGCCCTTTTGCTCGATTGCCGGAAGTTAGCGGTTTGGGGACCAATGGGATCACCCCCAGCTCTTCACACGCCAGAATTTCAGGGCCGCTGAAATAGCCTCGGTCGGCATACACCACCAGACCGCCCTTGTGTAGCACCTCACTGGCTTGCTTGGCCATCGACGCGAGCTGTGTGCGGTCATGACCAACATTGGTTACTTCATGAGCGATGATCAGATGATGCTGCGTATCCACGGCGGTTTGTACGTTGTATCCTACCGTCGCCGTGCCTCGTCCGGTTGTTGACATCGAGCGTGCGTCCGGATCCGTCAGCGAAATCTGCTGGTCTGGTGTGGCCTTCAATTTCTTGTCGATTTCGGCAAGACTTTCAATTTGACCTTTGATGGCTGCGATCTTGTCTTTGATATGCGCCACGCGTGCCTCCGGAACCAGGATGGGTTCCCGGTCAGCTCGGTCAAGCTCTTCCATATAACGCGAAATGCCTTCTTCAAGCTGTTCGATTCGAGCTTGCAGCTTATTGTTGGTGAAATTCCGGTCACGATTATTCACCGCTTTGAACTTGCTACCGTCAATAGCCACGCCGCTGCTCTCAGAGAACATCCCAATCCGACGACATACCTGCACGAACTGCCTGCACACCTGGCAAATGGCATCGCCATTATTCTTACGGAAATCTGCGATGGTTTTGAAATCGGGCGTAAGCCTTCCGGTAAGCCACATCAATTCGACATTGCGCAGCGCTTCTCGCTCCAGGCGTCGGCTGGACTGAATTCGATTGAGATAACCGTAGATGTAAATGCCGAGCAGAACCGCCGGATGGTAAGCAGGCCGGCCCGTGCGTGCAGGTTCGGCGCCGGTAAAGCCAAGAGCATTGAGGTCCAGGGCTTCGATAAAAGCATCGACGACACGAACAATATTATCCTCGCCAACGTAGTCGTCCAACTGCTCTGGAAAAAGAATACACTGGCTGCGATCTGCTCCCTCGACATACCGCTTCATCCCGGCCTCCTGAGTGCATGCGTTGAAGTGATAACGCTTCAGGAA
>NZ_JBFRDW010000937.1:0-1589 GCF_052113985.1 Pseudoduganella sp. RAF53_2
AAGCTGAGCGCCATCCACGGTTCGAAATAAGTGAGCAGCTGCGGCTTCACCTGCGGATGCGTGTGCAGGTAGTAGTTCAGGCCATCGGCCCAGGCCACCATCAGCTTCTTCAGCCACGCCGGGCTGGCTTTGTACTGTGCCTTCAGCACTTCCGGATCGATGAAGAGCTTCATGCGCAGATCCTGCGGCAGTGCCTTCTCGCCCTCCACTTCGGCCATGCGGCCCATGGCGTTGATGAAGTTCGTTTCAACGCGGTGGAAGTCATCCTCGGACTGGGCGTAGATCATGCCGAAGACCGCGTCCGCGTCCGTCTTGCCGTAAATGTGCGGGATGCCCCATTTGTCGCGCATGATGGTCACGCGCTTGGCGACCATTTGCAGGCGCAGCGCTTCGACCGCGCCGACCTGGCTGGTCGCAGGAGCTGGTGCGGCCACTGCCGCAACGGGAATGGCACAAAGCGCGGCAAGCGCGGGACTCAGTCGGGGCATACTCTCTCCAAGTTTTTATATCAGGATGCGTCTACCAGCATCGCGATGCGTTCGCGCAGCTCGGCGTTTTCAGCCCGCAGCGCGGCATTCTTCTCTTTTAATTGCGCCACTTCGTTGCGCAGCTGTTCCACTTCGCTCAGCGGAATCGTGCGCTCGCCCTCCCATGGCGCGCTGCCGTCCGACTCCCTCGCCTCTTTCGGCGGCTTCGCAGGGCGGTTGGCGGCGCGCTGCTCGCGGATCTCTTTTGCCGCCTGCTGCAAGAACTTGCGTCCGCCCTGCACCGCCGAGACCTGGTCCGCTGCGGGCAGCGAGGCAACGGTTGCGGCAGCGTTGATCGAGATCGTCCCAGCCCGCACCGCTTCCACCAGTTCAGGCGTGGCGCTCTTCTGGATCTTCTCGATCTGGGTCAGCGTGTTGCTCGATACTCGCGCAGCGCGCGCGATGTCCTCACGCGAAGTGCGGACTTTCGGCGCAGGCGCGGCTTCCACTTCCTCCGCGGTCGGCTCGGGCGGCGCGATCGCCGCGTCTTCGGCCTTCAGACGCGCGGTTTCTTCCTCGGCGCGCTGGGCGAGAATGTCCTTCTTGCGCAGCGCGAGCACGCCGCGCTGGAAGTCGGACACGCTGCGGCGGCCCAGATGGTTATCAATCATCCACAGCATCACATCTTCGATGCTCTGGAATTGGGTATTCTGCGTGACCTTGAACGGGATGCCGTGTTTCTGGCAGATGCTGTAGCGGTTATGGCCGTCCACCAGCACATCGTTCCACATAACCAGCGCGTCGCGGCAGCCTTCGGCCAGCAAGCTGCGCTCCAGGGCTTCGTGTTCGGCTTCGGTCAGCGGGTCAATATAAGCGCGCAGGACTTCGTTGATCTGTATTTGCATGCTCGGGATTCCAGACGTATTTCTTCGACCCGCATGCTACACCAAACGCTGAACAGTCCCAAGTTGAATGATGGTCCATTGCCACTATTTCAACTTCCGCACTCTAAGGCGGCTCTGGATGTTAACTAACAAGCATGTCATAATAGCGGGCTCTGTGCCCCGATGGTGAAATTGGTAGACACACCGGACTTAAAATCCGTTGGCCGCAAGGCCGTGC
>NZ_JBFRDW010000938.1:0-1581 GCF_052113985.1 Pseudoduganella sp. RAF53_2
GTTGAATTCATCACCCGCCAGCTTGAAGATGGACACCGCTTCCGCCAGATGGTCAGCCTGCTCCTGCATGCTTTCCGCGGCGGCAGCAGCTTCTTCCACCAGGGCCGCGTTCTGCTGCGTCATTTCGTCCATCTGCGTGATGGCCTGGTTCACTTCCTCGATGCCGTGGCTTTGCTCCAGCGTCGCGGCGGTGATCTCGCCCATGATGTCGGCCACCTGCTTGATCGATGTCACGATCAGGCCCATGGTCTGGCCGGCTTCATCGACCAGACGGCCGCCCGCGTCCACCTTTTGCACGGAGTCGTCGATCAGGGCCTTGATCTCTTTTGCCGCGGCAGCGGAGCGCTGGGCCAGATTACGCACCTCAGATGCTACCACCGCAAAGCCGCGGCCCTGCTCACCGGCGCGCGCCGCTTCCACCGCGGCATTCAGCGCCAGGATATTGGTCTGGAAGGCGATGCCGTCGATGACTCCAATAATATCCACGATCTTGGTCGAAGACTCCTTGATCGAGCCCATCGTGTCCACAACTTGCGACACTACCGTGCCGCCCTTCACCGCCACCGACGATGCCGACACCGCCAGCTGGTTGGCCTGGCGCGCATTGTCCGCGTTCTGCTTCACGGTGGAAGTCAGTTCTTCCATCGACGAAGCGGTTTCCTCCAGCGAGGAAGCCTGCGATTCGGTACGGGCCGACAGGTCGGCATTGCCGGACGCGATTTCATGCGAAGCCGTGGTGATGGTCTCGGTGCTGGAACGCACCTGGCCCACGGTCTTCACCAGGGAATCGTTCATGTCCTTCAGGGCCTGCAGCAACTCGGAAGTTTCATCCTTGCCTTCCACCTTCACTTGCGAAGTCAGCTCGCCGCTGGCCACTTTCTGCGCCACCGACACGGCAAACTTCAGCGGCCCGATGATCGAACGGGTGATGAACAGCGCAAACACCACGCCCACGGCGACCGCTACGGCGCTCAGCACGAACAGCATGGTCATCAAGCGGCTGTCGCTGGCGTTCGAGCTTTCCTTGAACGAGGCGGAAGCGGCGTGCTGCATGTCCACCAGCTTGTTCAGGGCGGTCAGGGTCTGCTGGTTCAGCGGGTCGATGCGGGTCGCAATCACMTTGGCCGCGCCTTCGCTGTTAAACGCCAGCACCTGGCCCAGCGCTTCCTTGAAGGCCGCGTCCACATCGCGGTCCAGCGCGGTGATATCGTCCAGCACCTTCTTTTCGGTGTCGCTCAGGCCCAGGCCCTGCAGCTTGCCGCGCGCCGCGTCGTAGCGCGCGCGGTTGGCCTTGACCTTTTCTTCTTCCTTCTGCATCAGGCTGACGTCCGACTGCAGGCCGATATTGCGCATGGCGATACCGGTTTCCAGCATGGCGCTCTTCATGGCCTGCGCCTGCATGCTCTTGGCCGTCGTCAGATCCAGCCCGGTCATCAGCTGGGACTTGTTACGGTAGTTCAGTACATTGGCCAGCAGGACCACGCCGACCAGAATCAAAAGAATGACGCCGAAACCAAAACCGAGTCGCGTACCAATCTTGTAGTCGCGAACATTCATAGTTATCTCCCGTTCGTTAAGTGG
>NZ_JBFRDW010000939.1:0-1574 GCF_052113985.1 Pseudoduganella sp. RAF53_2
TGGCAACTTCCGCCAGCTGAATCTGTCACCGCGCGTGAACTATGCGGTCGGGCCGGGCGACGTGATCACCTCGCAGACCTTCATCAACGTCAACCGCTTCAGCGTGGACAATGCTGAGCACATCGATACCGTGTATGGCGCGCTGCCGCCGTACAGCGCCACCACGGTGCACGTCGAATCGCGCTTTGAGCAATTCCGCGAAGACCTGAGCTGGGCGCGCAACCTGGGCGAAGGCCGCAAGCTGGACATGAAGCTGGGCGCCAACTACAACCACCGCTCGACCACGGCGCCCTCCGCGCAATACTGGGCGGACGGCACGCTGGCACTGGACCGGCTGATCTCGTCCGGCTCCACCGACAAGGGCTTCACCTCGACCGGCAAATACTCCACGCCGCTCTTCACCGGCCATTCGCTGGCCATGGGCTGGGACGTGGGCTACAGCAAGCGCAATGAAGCGCGCATCCAGCGCGAAAGCTCCACCGTGGGCGCGCGTGCGGAAAACCTGGACCAGTTCTACGATGCGGACGTGCGCCGCGCCGCCTTCTTCGCGCAGGACGAATGGAATGTGACGGACCGCTGGTCGGTGTACGTCGGCACGCGCTGGGAAGGCATCGAAGTGAAAAGCACGGGCAACGATTACGCGCCGGTGGACAACAAGTTCAATGTGCTGAGCCCACTGTTTCAAACGCTGTACAAGCTGGGCGAGCAGAAAAAAGACCAGGTGCGCCTGGGCGTGACGCGGACCTACAAAGCGCCGGGCGTAGGCGACCTGATTCCGCGCCGGTTTGCGTCGAACAACAACACGGCGACCTCGCCGGACCAGATGGGCAATCCGGACCTGAAGCCCGAACTGGCCTGGGGCCTGGACCTGGCATTCGAACACTACCTGGGCGACGGCGGCCTGCTAAGCGCATCGACCTTCATGCGCCGCATTGACGATATCACGCACCGCCGCGTGGATTTCATGAACGGGCTGTGGGTATCGCGGCCGGTGAACGATGGCGTGGCGAATACGCATGGCGTCGAACTGGAAGCCAAGTTGCCGCTGCGCGCGCTGATGAAGACCGCACCGGCGGTGGAGATGCGCGCGAACCTGTCGCGCAACTGGTCGACGCTGGATTCGGTGCCGGGTCCGAACAATCGCCTGGACCAGCAAACGCCGCTGAGTGGCACGGTGGGCGCGGACTGGAAACTGGACAAGCTGTCGCTGACGGCGGGCGGCAGTTTCAGCTTCCAATCGGGCGGGCCGGTGCGCATTTCGGACCAGCAGTACGCCTTCAGCTCCGCCAAGCGCGCGCTGGACTTGTACGCGCTGTGGAAGTTCACGCCGAAGCAGCAGCTGCGCGTATCGATGTCGAACGCCCTGCACCAGGATAACGTGGCCCAATCCAGCTACGCCGACACCTTCGGCGCGCTGCACGACACCACGATCACTCCCACCTTCGCCCAATTCCGCGCCCTCCTCGAAATCAAGCTCTAAAAGAAAAACCAAATAAAAAAAACGGCGGCACGAGGCCGCCGCGAACAGGATAGAACCGGTAACTCAGGCGGCCAGCGCCAGCGCGGGGCTGGCC
>NZ_JBFRDW010000940.1:0-1562 GCF_052113985.1 Pseudoduganella sp. RAF53_2
CCATTTTGGCGCGCTTCGCCGTACCGTCCGATACCACGCCACGAATCTCGTCCGCCACCACGCGCGCCACTTCCGGCGACAGCACCTGCTCGTTGGTGGTCGGCTTGCCCTTGGCGACCTTGGTGTCATAAGGCGTATTGGCCGCAAAGTGCAGCGAGTCGATGCGCTGCGTGGATTTGCGCACACCGCCGTTGATGATAATGCCCATCATTTCGGCCAGTGCCGCCGGACGGTCCGCCGAGGCGCCAAGCGTGGTTGCATACGAAGGCACCAGCGATTCAAACGGATAACCCATCTTCTTCCACTGGCGGTGGATGCCCATGAAGGCTTCCATCTCCAGCAGGCCGGCGATGCGCTTGTCCTGCGCGTGCTTGCGGTGGGTCTTGAACAGCCACTGATAAACTTCCTGGCGCTCCTTTTCGCTGGCCGCCACGATCTGCGTCAGATTGGCTTCCGGATGACGGTGCATATAAGCCACCATCCACAGTTCCAGCGGGTGCACGCCGGCCAGGTAGCCGCGGTCAGCCAGATTCCATTTATCGGTCGCGTACTGGTCGTACATTTTCGCCAGACGATCATCCGGCACATCGTTCTGCACCACCAGATTGTCGTTGACGAATTTGCTGAATTTCGCCAGATCCGCTTCCGGATGAATGGTGCGGTAAATCGTGGCCAGGCGCACCGGCGTCGGACGCACCGATTCCAGCAGGGTCGGATCGAGTTCGGATTCCGACTTGTTGCGGTACTTGGCGTAGAAGCGGTACAGGAATTCCTTGCCTTCCTTGTCCGCAAAGCGCGCCAGATAGGCCGCACGGCGCGGGTCGTCCGCATCAGTCAGCAGGGTTTGCGATGAACCCGGCATCTGGAAGGAATACCACTTCGCCACATCGCGCATAAGACGTACGAACACCAGGTTGGTGGAATGACGTAGCGCTTCGCGCACCGTCAGGATCTTGAAGTCGTCATCCTTGCTGAAGTTACCGAAGAAATGCAGGCCGCCACCGGTGAAGAAGCCCTCGCCCGGATTGCCGGAATACTTACGCTCCATGGCCGCGTTCAACATGGATGGCAGGTCGCGCTTGTCCATTGGCGTCGCCATCAGGTACTCGATGGACCAGGAAGTAATGCGGTCGCGCTGGTCGACCTGCTGCTTCTTCAGCTCATCATTACTCATCTGGCCATACTTCTTGTGCATCTGGTCGACGATGTCCAGATAGGTCACCAGGGTACGCAGCTTGGCGGTCGAACCCAGATCCAGCTTGGCGCCTTCGTTGATGTCCAGCGGCTGATCGAAGTTATCGGTCTGCACCCGCAGGAAGTTGGTGTTCTCGCCCTTTTCCAGCAAAGTGAAGCTGTACACCACATTCGCCGGATCGCCGTTGCCCAGCATGCCTTTGCCGGTCAGGCCCGCTTTCTGCGCCGTTTCGGCATCGCGCAATTCGCGCAGTACGGCGGTTACGGCTTTCTGCGCTTCCGCATCGAGCGTGCTGGTGACGGTCAGATCCAGGCGGTCCAGGTTGTACATGCGGTTATCGCCCAGCAGATTCGCCAGGTGCACGCGC
>NZ_JBFRDW010000941.1:0-1561 GCF_052113985.1 Pseudoduganella sp. RAF53_2
CCTTGAAGCTGACCGACGAAGGCGCCCGGCTGCTGGAGGTGGCCGGTCCAGCGTTGCAAATGCTGGATGAGATCCTCGATGAAGTCCGCACCAGCAGCGACGGCCGCGAGGGCGTGATCCGCATAACGGCACCCGTATCCCTGGGCGGCAAAGTGCTGATGCCCTTGATTCGCAGCTTCCGTCTCGAACACCCCAACATCGCCTTCGACCTGGTGCTGGAAGATCTGGACACCGACATCGTGCAAGCCAAGATCGACGTCGGATTCCGCATTGGCCGCGAGCCTTCGCGCAATGTGGTGTCACGCCGTCTGGCGCCGCTATCGCTGGTGATTGCCGCCACGCCGGACTATCTGAAGCGCCATGGAGAGCCAAAGAATCTGTGCGAACTGCTGCAGCATCCCTGCACGGGATTCCGTATGCCCAGCACGGGCAGGCTGGTGCCGTGGGAACTGAACATTAATGGGGAGATGGTATTTCAGGACGTGCCCTCGGTCTGCACCGTCAACAGCGCATTGCCGGAAGTGGAAGCGGTGAAGGCGGGCATCGGCATCGGGCAGCTAAGCGTCTACCTGATCCGCGAGGAGCTTGAGAAAGGGGAGCTGGTGGAGATTTTGCCGCAATTCGCGACGGCGATATCGGCCATTCACATGTACTACCCGCACCGGACCCAGATGCCGGCGCGGGTGCGTCTTTTCGTCAACTACGTGATGAAGAGCGCAGCAAGCCTGCTGCCTGTGCGCCCCTGAGCGGATCACTGATACAGATCGCCGCCAGTCACGATATTGCTGCGGTTTGCGGCACGCGCATCAGCGCGCACCGCATCACGCGTAACTTTGGTTTGGGTCTGGGCTGGCAGTTGATTCTGATAGCCTTCGCCATCATTTGGTACGCCGGAGCGCAGCATTTCGATGGCTTGTTGGCGGACTTGCTCGCGGGTGACGGTCGATTGGTCTGCGGCTTGAGCGGCGCCTACGGCGGACAGGGCAAACAAGGTAGCGGCGATGAAGGATGCGGTTTTCATGATGTATTCTCCTGATAGCGATTGGCAGTGGCTGCCTGATGTCTCTAGTGTAGGTGGAGCAATATTCACGAAAAAGAGGGTGTCGTGACGAATAACTTTCCACCAAAAGTTGATAATCTCGTCTGGCGCCGGGTAGCCGGTTCCGGTCTGACCCTGGGATTGATGACGCCTGCGCCCATGCCGCAGCGCGTTCCGGCTGAGCTGCGGGAGCAGCAATTGATCGCGCAGACGGCCGAAATCGCCGGATTTACCGCCTTGTGGTGCCGCGATGTGCCGCTGATGATTCCGCAGGAAGGCAATGTCAGCGCCCTGGATGATCCCTTCCTCTGGCTGGCCATGCTGGCCGCCGCCACGAATTCCATCGCGGTCGGCACGGCGGCGGCGGTGCTGCCGCTGCGAGACCCGCTGCATCTTGCCAAATCGGCACTGTCGCTGAATCGTCTGAGCGGCGGCCGTTTCATCCTGGGGCTGGGCTCCGGCGACCGCCCGGATGAATTCGCCGCCTTTGGCCGCGAGGTGCAGCAATCCGCAGAAATCTAC
>NZ_JBFRDW010000942.1:0-1560 GCF_052113985.1 Pseudoduganella sp. RAF53_2
GATCCCGCAGATCGGCCGCATCGAGATTTCCATCATGCTGGAAGACCAGTCGCGCTGGTTGTCCTTCACCAGCGGCGAAACGGATCTGTTCTGGCTGGACGGTCCGCTGGCGCCGAAGGCCCTGATGAATGGCGAGCTGCGTCCCGAGTTGAAGGAGCAGGGCGTTCAACTGTCGCGCCAGCTCGATCCCGAACTCACTTTCTACTATTGGAATATGCAGGACCCGGTGCTGGGCGGCCGCAGCAAGGCACGCATCGCCTTGCGCCGCGCCATCGCCATGGCGCACGACGTGGACGAAGAGATCGCCCTGGTGTGGAATGGCCAGGCGCAGCGCCTCGATTTCCCCGTGCCGCCGGGCGTGGTTGGCCACGATCCGAATTTCAGGAGCATGCTGCAATACGATCCCGCGCTGGCCAACAAGCTGCTGGATAAATTCGGCTACAAGAAAGGCGCCGATGGCTGGCGCATGCAGCCGGATGGCAAGCCGCTGGTGATTCACTACGCCTCGCGCAATGAGGCGAACGGCGTGTTGCAGGCGGAAGTCTGGCGCAAGACATACAACCGTCTCAGCATCCGCATGGAAAACGACCGCAGTACCCTGGCGGATCTGCTGAAGGCGGAAAAGGAATGCAAGCTCCAGACCCGCAACTTCCAGTGGATCGCTGATTATCCGGACGGCGACAACTTCATGCAGCTGTTCTACGGTCCCTACATCCATCAGAACAATAGCGGCTGCTTCCAGGACCCCGAATACGACAAGCTGTATGTGAAGAGCCAGTCCATGCCGGCTGGGCCGGAACGTGATGCGCTGTACCGCAAGATGGCGCGCATCATCGAAGTGCAGGGCGGGGGGYGCATGGGGTATGCRCGCTTCCGCAATATGCTGGCCCAGAAGACGATACTGGGCTACAAGAAGCATCCCATTCTGCATCAGGAATGGGCTTACATTGATATTGAAGGAAAATGATGTTCGCGTATGTGTTGCGACGCTTGTGGCAAATGCTGCCGACCGTGCTGGGCGTAGTGCTGCTGGTCTTTGTACTGTTTAACTGGGTGGGCGGCGACCCGGCGTATATTTTGGCGGGCAAGATGTCCAACGCGGAGAGCATCGCCAATATCCGCAAGCAGCTGGGCGTGGACCAGCCTTACTACGTGCAGCTGGGAATCTTCCTCAAGCAGATCGTGACCTTCGACTTCGGCCAGAGCTGGGCCACGGGCGAGACGGTATCGCACATCATCACCACGCGCCTCGGTCCATCGCTGACCGTGCTGGTGCCGATGACCATCCTAGAAACCTTCTTCGGCATTGCGCTGGCGCTGGCCATCGCGTTCGTGCGCGGCTCGCTGACCGATCGCGCGGTGATGGTAGCGTGCACGGTGGGCATGTCGATTTCCATCCTGGTCTACATCATCGTGTTCCAGTACGGACTGGCCTACAAGGCGGGCCTGTTCCCGGTGCAGGGCTGGGGCGAGAATTTTGCGGAGAACCTGCTGCGCTATTCCACGCTGCCGATTCTGATCGGCCTGGCCGTATCGATTGCACCGACGCTGCGCCTGTAC
>NZ_JBFRDW010000943.1:0-1559 GCF_052113985.1 Pseudoduganella sp. RAF53_2
GTCTTCCACCAGCATCGAGTAGCGCTGGGAGCGGGTGCCCATGCCGAACTTGGAAAAGTCGGCGTCCAGGCCCAGGGCCTTGGAGTAAGCGGCGTTACCGTCGGCCATCATGCGTACGATGCCGGTGGCTTTCTGGTCGCGGCCCCAGGCGCCCATCACGAAGGCGTCGTTCACGGAGATGCACCAGATTTCGTCCACGCCCTTGGCTTTCAGCTCGGCAGCGTGAGCGACATAACCCGGCACGTGTTTAGCCGAGCAGGTCGGGGTGTAAGCGCCTGGCAGGCCGAAGATAGCGATCTTCTTGCCTTTGACCAGGTCCTGCACGTTGAAAGTGTTCGGGCCGAGGGAGCAGCTTTCGCTTTCAACTTCGATGAATTCGGACAGGGTGCCTTCCGGCAGTTTGTCGCCGATCTTGATGGTCATTGGATTCTCCTTTTAGAAAACAAAAAACCGCGCAGCGCGCGGCAGCTTTTCCTAAGTATAAATGACCACGCCGCCGGACGCACAGGTCCGGCGGCGCGGCTGATCCGCGATCAGCCGGGATCAGTCAGCCTGCTTGCGCAGGAATGCCGGAATGTCGTAGGTTTCCATGCCGGTATTCTGCAGCGCGCGCACCTGTTCGGATGCGGACTCGCGGCGCCATACGGCCGGCTGCTTCTGGATATCGTGGTGAGCTGCGCCACCCAGGCCAGCAGCGCCCATGGTCACGGACGAAGTCACAGCGCCGCCGCCCAGTGCTGCGGAAGGCGTCATTGGCGCATTGTGGGTACCGGTACGCAGAACCTGCTGCGGCACCAGCTGCACATGCTTCTTCTGCTTGCCCAGGCCGGTGGCCACCACGGTCACGCGGATCGCGTCGCCCATTGCGTCGTCGTAAGCGATACCTTGTGCGATCGATGCATCCGGTGCAGCGAAGGCGCGTACGGCAGCCATGACTTCCTTGATTTCCTTACCCTTCAGGCCACGCGATGCGGTCACGTTCACCAGCACGCCGCGTGCGCCGGACAGGTCGACGCCATCCAGCAGCGGCGAAGCCACGGCCTGCTCGGCTGCCACGCGGGCGCGGTCCACGCCGGAAGCGGTGGCGGTACCCATCATCGCCTTGCCCTGCTCGCCCATGATGGTCTTCACGTCGTTGAAGTCGACGTTGATGTGGCCCGGCACGTTGATGATTTCGGCGATACCGGCAACGGCGTTGTTCAGAACGTCGTCGGCGTGCTGCAGCCATTCGATCAGGGATTCGTCTTCGTAGATCTCTTCCAGCTTCTCGTTCAGGATCACGATCAGGGAGTCGACATTGGCAGCCAGCTGCTCCAGGCCTTCCTCGGCGATGTCCATGCACTTCTGGCCTTCATGCGAGAACGGCTTGGACACCACGGCCACGGTCAGCGCGCCCTGGGATTTGGCCACTTCAGCAACGATCGGTGCAGYGCCGGTGCCGGTGCCGCCGCCCATGCCGGCCGCGATGAAGACCATGTGCGCGCCGCGCAGTGCGTCTTCGATGCGTGCACGGGATTCTTCGGCCAGCTGGCGGCCCACGTCCGGCTTCATGCCAGCAC
>NZ_JBFRDW010000944.1:0-1552 GCF_052113985.1 Pseudoduganella sp. RAF53_2
ATGCGACACGGCCTCATGTAGCGTTTGGCGCCTGACCCAAAAAAGAATATTTCGCTAGAATAGGCCGATGAGCTATCGATTCAGCGTGATTTCCTCCCTGTCGGAAGTCGGCCAGGCGGCGTGGGATGCGCTGGCCGCCGAAGACGGCAACCCTTTTCTGTCCTACGCCTTCCTGCACGCCATGCACGAATCCGGCAGCGCCTGCGCGGATACCGGCTGGCAGCCGCAGTACCTGGCCGTCCACGAAGGCAAGCAGCTGGTGGCAGCCATGCCGCTCTACGTCAAGCACCACTCTTATGGCGAGTATGTGTTCGACTGGGCGTGGGCCGAGGCGTATCACCGCAATGGCATCGAATACTATCCCAAGCTGCTGTCTGCCATTCCGTTCACGCCGGTGACCGGCGGCCGTCTGCTGGCGCGCGACGATGCTGCCCGCGGCGCCCTGCTCGACTATCTGTGCGAGCAGCAGCAAGCGGCCGGCATGTCGTCCACCCATGTCCTTTACCCGCCTGAAGACCAGGCAGAGATGCTGGAGAAGGCCGGTTTCATGCTGCGCAGCGGCGTGCAATTCCATTGGCTGAATCAGGGCTATGCGAACTTCGACGAATTCCTGGCCTCGCTGGAGCATAAGAAACGCAAGAACATCCGCGCCGAACGCCGCAAGGTGCAGGAAGCCGGCGTCACCATGCGCCGTATCCGCGGCAAGGATGCGACCGACGCCGATTGGACCTTCTTCCATCGCTGCTACAGCAATACCTACGCCGAGCACCGCTCCTCGCCCTATCTGAACCTGGACTTCTTCCTGCGCATCGGCGCCAGCATGCCGCAGAACATCCTGCTGGTGGTGGCCGAGCGCGGCGGCCGGCCGATCGCCTCCTCGCTGGTGATTCACACCGAGGACACGCTCTACGGCCGCTACTGGGGCGCCATCGAGCACGTGCCCTGCCTGCACTTCGAAACGTCCTACTATCAGCCGCTGGAATTCTGCATCGAGAACAAGATCGCGACCTTCGAAGGCGGCGCCCAGGGCGAGCACAAAATGGCGCGCGGCTTCCTGCCGCAGAAGACCTGGTCGGCCCACTGGCTGGCCCACCCCGCTTTCGCCGATGCCGTCGAGCGTTTCCTCGCCCGTGAAAGCGGCGGCGTCGATGACTACATCAGTGAGCTGAACGACCGCAATCCCTTCAAGCCCGCAGACGACGCTTGAATTCTCCCGGCCCCACGCCGTGATGGCGCGAGAAGGCGCGGCTGAAGGCTGCTTCGGATTGATAGCCTACCGCTTCTGCCACGCGCGCGGCGGTGGCGCCCTCGTGGCCCAGCAATTGCGCGGCGGTCTGCATGCGCAGTTGCGTCAGCATTTCGGCGGGCGGCATGCCTGCGGCCTTGGCGAATAAGCGGGCAAAAGTAGCGCGCGACATGAAGCACAGCTCGGCCAGCTGCTCCAGCGTCCAAGGCGCTTCGGGCGCGCGCATCATGGCTTCCAGCGCCGCATGCAGACGCCGGTCCGCCAGCACGCCGAACAAACCGGGCGCTGGCTCCTGCTGCTCCATCC
>NZ_JBFRDW010000945.1:0-1548 GCF_052113985.1 Pseudoduganella sp. RAF53_2
GATTGAGTTTCTGCGCCACTTCGGCGATGCGATCGGTGCCGGACGGGTGGTCGGCCCGGGTCATGCACACTTCCACGCCATGCTGTTCGCAGGCGGCTTTGATGTCTTCGTGGTCGGTGGCGACGATGATGCGGCTGGCGCCGGATTCGGCGGCGCGTTCGGCCACGCGCACCACCATGGGCTTGCCGCCCAGGTCAGCCAGCGGCTTGTTCGGCAGGCGGGTCGAGGCCAGGCGGGCCGGGATGATGACGATGAAGGACACTAATTACTCCGTGCTGTCCTGCAGGGTACGCGCCTCGTCGGCCCACATGATCGGGATGCCGTCGCGGATCGGGTACGCCAGGCGGTCGCCACGGCAGATCAGTTCCTGGTTTTTCTTATCGTGTTCCAGCGGGCCTTTGCAAACGGGGCAGACCAGGATATCAAGCAGACGTGCATCCACGACATTTCTCCACAATTTGATCAGCCAGCGCGCGGTCGATGCGAGCGCTGACCGGAACGACCCAGATTCTCGGATCGTTGCTAAGTTCTTCAATTTGCCGACATTTTACTGCATCCTTCTCGGTGACCAGAATAATGTCGGCTTCCAGCGACGCGAAGGGGCGGTCCTGGAAATCATGATGGTCGGGCAGAGGCAATTCTTGCGGCCGCAGTCCGGCGCCGCGCAGCATGGCAAAAAATCTACCCGGATTGCCAATCCCCGCCGCTGCGACGACCTTGCCGCCACGCGCCGCCAGCTCGCTCAGCGCCACGCGCTGCGTCCGGTCATTCAGCTTTTCCGCCACATCGCCCGCCAGCACCATCTGCACCGGCGCAGCGCCTCCGTGGTGCGGCAGTACGGCGGCGGCACCAGTCCGGCCGCCAGGCCCTGCGGCATCCGGCGCAACCGTGGCAGCGAGGGCGGCAGTCAGCTCGGGCGCATTCACGACCGTGAAGTCGCGCCGGCGCGATGGGGGTTCGCGCAGGGGGCCGGCGGGCAGCGTCCAGCCGTTGCCGACGCCGCGGGCGTCGAACAGGACGATTTCCACATCGCGGGCCAGCGCGTAATGCTGCAAGCCGTCGTCGGTGACGATGATATCCACATCGGGACGCGCCGCCAGCAGCGCCCTGCCCGCTTCCGCCCGGCGCCGGCCGACCATGACCGGTGCGCCGGTACGGGCAGCAATCAGCACCGGCTCATCGCCGACTTCGGAAGGCGCCGAAGACGCCGTCACCAGCTGCGGCGCCGCCGCCGAACTGCCAAACCCGCGCGAAATCACGCCCGGCGTATAGCCCGCTTCGCGCAGGGCCTCGACCAGCCAGATTGTCAACGGCGTCTTGCCGGTGCCGCCGATGAAGATATTCCCAACCACGACCACCGGCACAGGCAGCCGCTCGGCGTGCGACACGCCGGCGGCATACAAACCGCGGCGCAGCGCGGCGAGGGAACGAAAGACAAGGGAGAGCGGCCACAGCGCACAAGCCAGTGGCCCGCGCCGCAGCCATTCGCGGCTGAGCGTGCTCTCCAGCGAGGAGGACATTATTTCGCCTGGCCGGTCTGCGCAGCGA
>NZ_JBFRDW010000946.1:0-1545 GCF_052113985.1 Pseudoduganella sp. RAF53_2
AGGCGTGGCAGCGCGCGCTGGACGCGGTTCTGCACCTGCGTCTCGGCTTGCTCCACGTTGGTGCCGATCTTGAAGGTCACGGTCAGCGCCAGGGCGCCGTCCGAGGTGTTTTGCGAGGACATGTACAGCATGTTCTCAACACCGTTGATCTGCTCTTCCAGCGGCGCAGCCACTGTTTCAGCAATAATCTTCGGGTTCGCGCCCGGGTACTGTGCGCGCACCACCACGGATGGCGGCACCACGTCCGGGTATTCCGAGATCGGGAGATTGAAGATGGCAATCAGCCCCGCCACGAAAATCAGGATCGATAAGACCGCCGCGAAAATCGGCTTATCGACAAAGAAGCGTGAAAAGTTCATTGGTTCTTATTCCTTAGAAGTGCCAGCTTTGCCGTCCGATGCGGCGACTTTGGCGTCTTTCTTTTGTTCTGGTTTCTTTTCCTGCGCAGGAGCCGCATCCGGATCGAAATCCATCGCCACGGTTTGTGCAGTCACCGGCGCACCAGGGCGCACGCGCTGCAGGCCATTGACGATAATCTTTTCGCCCGGCTTCAGGCCATCGCGCACCAGGCGCAAGCCGTCGATGACCGGACCCAGCTTCACAGGACGGTATTCAGCCTTGCTGTCGGCACTGACCACGAACACGAACTTGCGGTCCTGGTCGGTGTTCACGGCGCGCTCGTTGATCAGCAGCGAATCGGTTTTCGCTTCGCTGCCGCCCAGCGATACGCGGGCGAACAGGCCTGGCGCCAGGGCGCGGTCCTTGTTCTCCAGCGTGGCGCGCATGCGCACGGAGCCGGTACGGGTGTCGAGCTGGTTGTCGACGAATTCCAGCTTGCCTTCATGCGGGAAGCCTTCTTCGTTGGCCAGGCCGATCTTCACGGTGGCTGGCTTGCCGCGCTGGGCAAGGGCGCCGACGCGCAGATAGGTGGCTTCATCACCGTCGAAGCTGGCGTAGATGCGGTCCAGCGATACAACGGAAGTCAGCACGGCGTTCTGGTCCACCAGGTTACCCAGGGTAATCTCGGCTTTCGACACGCGGCCATCGATAGGCGACACCACATTGGTGTAGGTCAGATTCAGCTTGGCCGCTTCGGAAGCAGCAGCAGCGGCGCGGGCCGATGCGTCCAGTTCCTTCTGCGCGGATGCACGTTCGTCGAACTCGCGCTGGGCGATGGCTTTATCGGCCAGCAGTTTTTCAGCGCGGGCCAGTTCAACGCGGGCCAGATCAGCCTTGGCGCGTGCCGAGTTGGCAGCGGCTTCGGCGCGGTCGGCTTCCGCTTTGAACGGACGTGGATCGATCACGAACAGCACATCGCCTTTCTTCACTTCGCTGCCCGGCTTGAAGTTCACGGCGGTGATAAAACCGGAGACGCGTGGACGGATCTCGACACGGTCGATGGCTTCCAGGCGGCCGGAAAATTCCTGGGTCTCGATGACAGGCTTCTGCACCACCACGGCGGCGGAGATCGGAGGACCGCCGGCTGCCGGGGCTTCAGCAGGCTTGCTGTTCGCCGAGTCGCAGCCAGCGAGGATGGCCGCAGCC
>NZ_JBFRDW010000947.1:0-1545 GCF_052113985.1 Pseudoduganella sp. RAF53_2
GATCTACGCT
The DNA here is from genome assembly GCF_052113985.1 of Pseudoduganella sp. RAF53_2. Taxonomy (NCBI): domain Bacteria; kingdom Pseudomonadati; phylum Pseudomonadota; class Betaproteobacteria; order Burkholderiales; family Oxalobacteraceae; genus Pseudoduganella; species Pseudoduganella sp. RAF53_2. The sequence goes on from NZ_JBFRDW010000947.1 coordinate 11, forward strand.
GTGGGCCATCGTGATGTTGATCGGCGCGTCACTGGTGCTGGTGGGAATGTGGATGTTCCGGAACGTGTCGGTGGAGCGCGACCTGGCTACGCTGGCGCGCCATGCCTCGCTGCCAGCTTTCCGTCAGGCGGCTTCGGCGCCGGAAATCGCCGCTGTGGAGCCGAGCGCCAAAGATGCTGCGGTGGTTACGGAAACACCGCCGGTACCTGCGCCTGCTTCCGGTACGGGGCAAGCGGGCGAGTCGGGCAGTGGCCCTGACGCAGCTTCCCCGCGCATGCAAGGCTTTGCTGCGGCGCCGGTTATCCCAACGCCACGCAAGCAATTCGTACAATCGGGCAGGGCCGGTGTGGCGTCATCGGCCGCACAAGTCCGTCCACGTACGCCGCGCAAAGAGCGCATTACGCGCGACCTGTACGCGGAAGTGTTTCGCCGTTGCCCGCCGCCGGGCGCTTACGGCGCGCTGGAATGCCGCAAACACATCTGCAATGGCGCCGAGGGCAGGGGACCGGCCTGCCGCCACATCAACAAATTGAAACTCTGAGCGGGTACAATCGCACGCAAGTCACCCAACCGGATCGTGGATTGAAAAACCTGACCATCGCCGACCGCAGCCTGGAATGGCTGCTGGCGTCGGCAACCGACGCCATGCTGATCGTGGACAAGCAAGGGCAGATCGTCCTCGCCAATCCTGCATTGGAGCGCCTGTTCGGCTACGAACATGGCGCGCTGGCAGGCAAAACGCTGGAAACCCTGATTCCCGAACGCTTCCGCCAGGAGCACACCGGCCTGCGCAGTCACTACATTGGCCATCCGCGTCCGCGCGCAATGGGCGCGGGCATGGAGCTGTTCGCGGTGCGTAAGGACGGCAGCGAATTCATGGTGGAAGTCAGCCTGTCTCCGCTGCAAAGCTCCGACATGCAGCCGGTCGTCATGGCCACCATTTACGACATCAGCGCCCGCAAACAGGCCGAACGCGCCTTGCAGGACAGCGAGCGCCGCATGCGTGCCGTGTTCGAAACGGCGGTTGACGCCATCATCACGATCGATGAGCGCGGCATCATGGAGCGCGTGAACCCAGCGGCGGAGCGCATGTTCGGCTATTCCGAAGCTGAGGTGTGCGGCAAGAATGTGTCCATGTTGATGCCATCGCCGCATCGTGAGCAGCATGATGGCTATCTGGCGCATTATGCGCAGACAGGCGAGAAGCGCGTTATCGGCAAGGGCCGCGAAGTGGAGGGCTTGCGGCGCGATGGCTCGGTGTTCCCAATGGACCTCGCCGTGGCGGAAATGGAAATCGGCGGTCGCCGCATGTTCACAGGCCTGGTGCGCGACATCACCGAGCGCAAACAAGCCGAAGCCCAGGGCAGGGAAATGCAGGCGCGCTTGCGCGAACTCGCTGCGCATCAAGAGAAGATCAAGGAGCACGAGCGCACGCGCATCGCACAGGAGATCCACGACGAGCTGGGCGGTCTGCTCACCGGCATGAAGGCTTATGTCAATGTGCTGATCGAACGTGCGGGCGCGCAGTCCGATCC
>NZ_JBFRDW010000948.1:0-1543 GCF_052113985.1 Pseudoduganella sp. RAF53_2
ATACGCGCTATATCTGCAAACGAGCTGATAGGCAAATTTCCGAACCCCACGAGCGGTGTCCTGCAACGCGCATAGGGCTATTTCATCCTTAGCTTGAGGAGCCAATTTTTGCCAAGAATTGAATGCCGCCCGCCGAACTGATATATCTGTGCTCGTGCAAAACGATTGAATGCGCGGTATGTCAGCAACATTTTGAAGGCTGGCCAGCGCAGTCACTAGAATCCTCTGTTTTCGTGCCTTTAAATTTTTCGCATCGAGTAACTCGTGATATCGCGCTCTTACGTCTATACCCTGAGAACGAAGAAAACTCACTGCCACAAATCGGACTGATGATTGAGGATCGTCTAAAGCCGCATCCGCAAACTGACGGCCATTGACACCGCTTTTTTCCAAGACCTTTTTCAGGGCAATAGTGCGAACAGAACCGAAGTGCGAACGACTAGCTGCCCTATATTGGACAAGTTGTTCATCTCTCGGCAGTTCCGCGCAGTATTGCATCGCGAGATTGGCAAGAACTATATCGTCATTGCGTCTTAGGATTAAGTCGAATAGCTCGACTGCACCCAACAAACTGTGCTTCTTGAGCAGGTGAATGCACGCCCGAGCTGTCTTGATGCTCTTACCTTTTGCATTCGAAATGAGCTCTTCAACCGGAATTGTTTCAATCACCGCCATTTCAAACGCATTGAGCCACCTCGAGTATTCATCCCTACCCGGGCTGTGCACCAGTAGAATTGCTGGAAGCGTTGACAGAACCTGACTTGAAGGTACAAAAGGGAGCATCGTCACCAGGGCCTTCCGCGCCAAGTGCCGTACTTGAGGTACCCAATCATTTAAGCGTTCAGCAACAAGCGCGAATAGCTCCGGCAAAGCTAGTTCAACGCACCGAGATATTGCTGCTTCACGAACATATCCGGAGTAATCACGCGCCAGCGCCTGCAATTCTTCGACATTACTAGCGGATCTAGCTTCCTGAATGCGTCCAGCAACATATCGATCAGGCTGGTATCGATGTTCTGCATGGCTTACAGTGGAAGCAGTCGGTTCATTCCTTTGACCGAACAAGAATCGAAGAATTTTCATCCAAGGTACGGCGCGAGCTGCGCTAATAGGTTTATATCAAATGTCTGTAGCTGGCCGAAGTCAGCCATCAAGTCTGGATACGGGTGAATAATTCTCCCAACGTCAAATCATTTCTCCATATCGATTCTAATTTCAGCGCATGCCGTTTCTGAAGGTCGTTTGCCAACGTTTCAAACTCCAACGCGTCAGGAAGCCACCGACTTGGATATAGGCTTCGATAGATGTCCAAGATTTTGTCGTCAGGTCGAAATTTTAGTTTATCTCGATCCGCAAAAGCAAAGGCGGAAACGAACAGTAAAAGAAACGACCGGATTTCATTGCGGATTCAACCGGTCGACGCAACACTATAAACTGCTTAGGCAGGAGGAGTGTTGCCATGAAACGCAAGCCACGAATCTATTACACTGACGAGCAGAAGGCATTGATGTGGGAACGCTGGCGTCAAGGTGAATCTCTGCAG
>NZ_JBFRDW010000949.1:0-1537 GCF_052113985.1 Pseudoduganella sp. RAF53_2
TGCGTTTGCGGTTCCATGACTCACCTCACTGGAATGCCAACCGTCGTGCAGAATGCCCGGACCACATCGGGCGTCACGTAGAACAGCAGCGCGAACACTGCCAGCCACAGGAAGAACAGGAAATGCCAATACTGGGCGCACAGTGCAATGCCCTCGCCTACCCGCTCGGTAGCGCGGCCGCTCAGGAACCCGCCTGCCACCAGCAGGCCAGCCAGCATGCCGCCCATAACGTGCAAGCCATGCAGGCCCGTGATCAGGTAGAAGAAACTGTTGGCGGGATTGGCACGCAGGCCGTATTCGGCAGCCGTCATCGCCTGCCACGCGGCGAGTTGCGACGCGATGAAGGCCAGCGCCAGCAGCAGCGCCAGTGCACTCAGCTTGCGCGCGGCTTCGCGGCGTCCACTCGCAGCATTGCGGCGCGCCACTTCCCAGACCAGGCTATCCGCCAGCAGCAGGCCGGTGCTGAGCCACAGCTGCCACGGCACATACGTCAGATTGCGCCAGTCCTCGTACGCCATACGCATGACGTAGGCAAAGGCGAACAGCAGGAACAGCGAGCTGACCACGGCCATGAAAACCCACAGCCCGACCTTGCGCGTGCCGTGCGGCGCATCCGGTCCGCCGTTGCGGGCGCCCCGCCCGTCCGGCAAGCCTGGGAAGCCATTGGTGGTGCGCAGCGTCGCGCCGCTCATTTCGGCACCTCTTCATCTTCGCGGTGCGGCACTTGCGGCGGGCGTGGCGGCGGCGTGTGCGGCGGTGCGCCATGCTCGTTTTCTTCCGGCCCCACACTCTGCGGAATGTAATCTTCGCCATTCGGCGCATCAGCGCGGCCGTAGTCGTAAGCGCCGCGATAGGCCACCGGCAGTTCCGRCCCCCAGTTGCCGTGCTGCGGCGGGGTCTGCGGCGTGAACCATTCCAGGCTGGCCGCGCGCCATGGATTGCCTCCGGCCGGCTTGCCGCCCTTGATGCTCCAGAACAGATTGAACAGGAAGACCAGCTGCGTCACACCGACAATCAACGCCGCCACTGTGATGAAGGCATTCATCGTATGCGCGGATTCGGGGATGAATTTGTAGTTCTCATAGGCGTAGTAGCGGCGCGGCATGCCGAGAATGCCCAGGTAGTGCATGGGGAAGAAGATGGCGTAAGCGCCGATGAAGGTGACCCAGAAATGCAGCTTGCCCAGCACTTCGTTATACATGCGCCCCGTGGCCTTCGGATACCAGTGATAAATCCCGCCAAACACCGCCAGCACAGGCGAAACGCCCATCACCATGTGGAAGTGCGCCACCACGAAATAAGTGTTCGACAGCGGAATATCGATACCGACGTTGCCGAGGAAGAGTCCCGTCAGGCCGCCGATCAGGAAGGTCGAGATGAAGCCCAGCGCGAACAGCATGGGCACGGTCAAGTGGATGTCGCCGCGCCACAAGGTCAGCGTCCAGTTATAGACCTTCAACGCGGTTGGGACCGCGATAATCAGCGTAGTGGTGGCAAAGAAGAAGCCAAACAGCGGGTGCATGCCGCTCACGTACAT
>NZ_JBFRDW010000950.1:0-1534 GCF_052113985.1 Pseudoduganella sp. RAF53_2
GGGGTGAACCGTTCGCGGTTTCGCCCCCTTTGTTTCTAAGGAACTACCAAAATGATGGTTCTCTATTCGGGTACCACTTGCCCATTTTCCCAACGCTGCCGTCTGGTCCTGTTCGAAAAGGGCATGGACTTTGAAGTGCGCGACGTTGACCTGTTCAACAAGCCGGAAGATATCTCGACCATGAATCCGTACGGCCAGGTTCCGATCCTGGTCGAGCGTGAATTGATCCTGTACGAATCCAATATCATCAACGAATACATCGACGAGCGCTTCCCGCACCCGCAGCTGATGCCGGCTGATCCGCTGATGCGTGCCCGTGCCCGCCTGATGCTGTTCAACTTCGAAAAGGAACTGTTCGTTCACGTGCACACGCTGGAAAGCGAGCGCAACAAGGCGAACGACAAGAACCACGACAAGGCCCGCGCCGAAATCCGCGATCGCCTGACCACGCTGGCTCCACTGTTCCTGAAGAACAAGTACATGCTGGGCGACGAGTTCTCGATGCTGGACGTGGCCGTGGCGCCGCTGCTGTGGCGCCTGGACCATTACGGTATCGAGCTCTCCAAGACGGCTGCCCCTCTGATGAAGTATGCTGAACGTATCTTCTCGCGTCCGGCCTACATCGAGGCGCTGACCCCGTCCGAGAAAGTAATGCGCCGCTGATCTGAAGTGGCCCTCGGGGGCATGCCGCTCAGCGGCGCCCCCAGTTTGATGAAGCAAGACCATGGCAGAAATCTCCACCAAGCCCTACATGCTGCGCGCCATCTATGAATGGTGCACCGACAGCGGCTATACCCCCTACCTGGCCGTCAAGGTCGATTCCGCGACCCAGGTACCGATGGAATACGTGAAAAAGGGCGAGATCGTCCTCAACATCAGCTTCGGCGCCACTTCCGGCCTGAAGATGGATAACGACGCGATCCACTTCCACGCGCGCTTCAATGGCGTGTCGCGGGAGATCTATGTGCCGGTCAATAACGTAATGGCGATTTATGCCAACGAGAACGGCCAGGGCATGGCATTCGAGCCACTGCTGGGCACCGTACCGGCGGCACCTGCTCCGGTACCAGCGCCGGTTGTTGAAGAGCCTGCGGCACCGGTGTTGTCCTCCGTCCCCATCAGCGCCCCGCGCGTTGAAGACGGCAATGACAACGGTCCGGATGACGAGCCTCCAAAAAAGGGCGGACGACCCACCCTCACTCGCATCAAATAACGTATAATCGCCCGACTTAGTTTTACAGCCGGCTTAGCTCATCAGGTAGAGCAGTTGATTTGTAATCATCAGGTGGCGGGTTCGAGTCCTGCAGCCGGCACCAGAATTAAAAAAGCCCAGCCTTCGCGCTGGGCTTTTTGCATTTCGGGTGGCGGGACTGCGCAAACAATTTTCAAAAAGGAGTTTGGTTGCGCCAAACACTTCACTTCCCTGTTGGCTGAGCTATTCTTTATTTTTCAAAGGCTTAGGACTTTCCTGGTAGGTGGCACGGTCCGTGCAATAGGTCTAGCGAGCGCAAGCAAATGCTCAATAACCCATAAC
>NZ_JBFRDW010000951.1:0-1529 GCF_052113985.1 Pseudoduganella sp. RAF53_2
CAGCGCGACAGGGCCGGACGGCGCCGCCAGAGTCGCGCGCCTGCTGGGCCGCTCGCCACGCGGCATCGAAAGCTTCATCGCGCAGGGCGAGGCCGAGCTGCTGCGCCACCGCGCGCTCGCAGACTGGCGTACGCGCGCGCTGCAATTCGCGCTGGCGCTGGTGTGGATTGCGACAGCGGTCATCAGTGCCTTTGTCTATCCGGTCAGCGGCAGCCTCGAGATCCTGGCGCGCGTGGGCCTGCACGGCAGTGTGGCGCCGGTTGCGCTGTACGGCGCCAGCCTGCTGCACTTTGCACTCGGCATCGCCACGCTGGCCTGGCCGCGGCGCGCACTGTGGGCCGTGCAAGCAGCGCTGATTCTCGGCTATAGCATCGTCATCACGGCCGCCATGCCGGAATACTGGGCGCATCCTTTCGGGCCAGTGCTAAAGAACCTGCCCATCCTGGCCATCCTGGCCGTGCTTTACGCGGAGCCGACATCATGGAATACCTGACCATCAAAGCCATCCACATCATCTCTTCCGTTTTCCTGGTGGGGACGGGCTCTGGAACGGCCTTCTATCTTTTCTTCGCCAACCGCTCGGGATCGGTGGAGTCCATCGCCACGGTGTCGCGGCTGGTGGTGCGCGCGGATTGGTGGTTCACCACGCCGGCCGGCATCGTGCAGCCGCTGTCCGGCGCCTGGATGATTTACACGGCGGGTTATCCGCTCAGCGCACTGTGGATCAAGCTGTCGCTGGCGCTGTATGGAGTCGCCGGCGTTTGCTGGCTGCCGGTGGTGTGGTATCAGCTGAAGATGGCCAGGCTGGCGCTGGCCGCGCACGAAGGAGGAACGGAGCTGCCGCGCGCGTACTGGCGTTATGCGCGGCGCTGGGAGTTGCTGGGCTATCCGGCCTTTGCGGCGATGGCGGCGATCTACTTCCTGATGGTGCTGAAACCTATTTAGACTTGGACTTGTCGATCACTTCGCGGCAGTCGCCCTTGAAGGCCGCGTTGTCGTAATTGGTCCAGCCATAGCTGTCCACGTAGCGCTTGTGCAGCTTGAACTGCGGGCTGAGGAAGCTCCATTCGAGGTGGTCGTCCGGATAGCGGATGTCGCCCATATCGACCAGGGTATGGAAAAAGTTTTCGGTGGCCAGCTTCGATTTACGGTGCGCCTTCAGCTGCGTGATCTTCTCCGGGTAGCGCACGGCGTAATCGTCCGAGTACCACATGAAAGCCGGCACGTGGAATTCATACTGCGTGTTGTGGCCGTGGAAGGCGAGACGGCAGGCGCCGTCGTATAGCGTTTGTCCGTGGTCCGCCACATACATCAGGGACGACAACGGGGAGCTCAGTTTCAGTGTATCGATCACCTGCGACAGGAACCAATCCGTGTACAGGATCGAATTGTCGTAACTGTTATTCAGCTGCGGCTTGATCTTCAGGTCCGTGTACACCGGCTTGTCGATGCCGAACAGCGATGGCTGCCATTGGTCGAAAGCCTTCGGGTGGCGCTGGCTGTAGTTCCAGTGGCTGCCGAGCGTGTGC
>NZ_JBFRDW010000952.1:0-1519 GCF_052113985.1 Pseudoduganella sp. RAF53_2
CCATAGCTACTATGGTCCAATGCCTCATCTGTCTCCCCCTCTTTTGAGTGGCGTTAGTTATCGATAACAATATAAGCAGAAGCGGACTGGATGACGTATGGCTTTTTTAAACACACTCATATTGAACAGGCATAGCTCAACGCCCGGCTTCCATACCGCTAGCTCTGTTACCGGCCTCACAGCGACGGCACAAATCCGCGCAGATTCAAGCTTTATATTTTTGCGGTGCGGCGTTGACTGGCATATCTGCACGGCGATATACAGGAGGTCCCTTTCTCGTCGGCAGGAGCGTCCCATGCGATTCAGATCGGACAAACACGGCGGCTACCAGGTCTACGCAGTCACCGGCACCAACACCATCAGCTTCGCCATCGATTTTCGCGAGGCCGATACCAGGGGATTGCTCGGTTTTGCCATCGAGCGCCATGATGTCGACGAGGACGAGCGCTATTTTCTGTACGGCTTCAAGGTCTTTCCTTCAATCTATCCCGAGGCCGCGCCCGATCTCGCAGTATCGACGCACGACCAGCCGGTGCAAAGCTTTGTCTATGACGACTTCACCGCCAAGCCAGGACACAAATACGTCTACTACTTCCATCCGCTGAAAGGCTCGCCAAAGGCACTGGACCGCGACGCCAAGCCGATACCGGTAGCGGTGGAAACCGAACCATCATTCTCGAAGCATGAGTACGACGTCTTCTTTAATCGCGGTGTGGCCAGCAGCCAGGCCTACCAGCGCAAATTCGGCAACCAGAGTCCGGACGATCTTGAACATAATGGCGAACATAAAAAAGCCCGGGAAGCGCTGGCCTGGCTAAGCCGCGAWCTCGACGAAGCCATGCTGAAGTTCATCGCTGAAGCCCGCCACGGCGATACGCTGCTCTGCTGCTTCTATGAGTTCCACTACCTCCCGGTGCTGAACGCGCTGCGCCAGGCCGAAGAGCGAGGCGTCAAGCTACAGATCATTGTCGACGCCAAGGCGAACGACAAAGCCTTCCCGCGCAAGGCGAATCTGGATGCCATCGAAAAGGCCGGGCTGCCGCATGCGGACATCATTCTCCGCGAAGCGCGCCGCACCGCGATCCAGCACAACAAGTTCATGGTGCTGCTGAAGGGGCATAACGAAACGCCTGGCGCGGTATGGACCGGTTCCACCAACCTGTCGATGGGCGCCATCCACGGACACGCCAACGTCGGCCAATGGGTGCGCGACCGCGACGTGGCCGCGAAGTTCGCCGAATATTGGGAGCTGCTGTCCGGCGACCCTGGTGGCCGCGACGGCGACAGCAATGTAGATGTCCGCAAGAAGAACGAAGACCTGCGTACCTCCATTCAAGGCATCGACTCCGCGCCGCTGAAATGGAGCGACTTCCCGAAGGGCGCCACGCCCATCTTCAGCCCGCGCGAAAAGCTGGACGTTCTGAAGATGTACGCCGAACTGCTGGACAGCGCCAAAGACCTTGCCTGCATTACGCTTGCCTTCGGCGTCAACGAGGAATTTAAATCCCGCCTGCAGGAC
>NZ_JBFRDW010000953.1:0-1519 GCF_052113985.1 Pseudoduganella sp. RAF53_2
ATGCTGTTTCGCTGCGCCGCCTGGCGCGCCGCCGGTCTGCACCGAGTCCGAAGCGTAAGCGTCGCCGGCAGCACCCCATTGCCAGATCACCTTGCCGCTCCAGTCCAGCTCTCCGATGCTCTTGTTACCGAGCCCATTGCCCGCCTGGGCGCCTTTGGCGTTCGATAGTTGCAGCAGGATGTTGCCGCGTGCGCCGCCGGCTAGCGCGGGATCGACCAGCACCGGCGGGAATCCCTCGTGCGGCCACTGGCGCACTTCGTTCCCGTTCATGTCAATCAGGTGGGTCTTCTTATCCTGCCCGCTGAACAGCACATAGCCGTTCCAGGCGCGTTCAGGGTCGTAGCGCGTGACGCCGGTAGGGAAGACACTGGGCGCTGCCATGGCGCTGCAGGCCATCGCCATCATCATGCAGGCCGCAAGGCTACGGTGCAGTGGTGAGGAAAAGGCTGCTGCAGTGGCGGCGATCATGGTGTGCTCCTGTGTGATGGTTGGAGGTTGCATCTTAGGTGCAAGCTTGTCGCGCCGGGAACGAAGCAATTCAGATAACAATATGTGGCGCGGCAGTATTTGCTAATGCGCTCATCCAACTAGAAGAATTTGAGGAAAGCCAAATGAGCGCACTACCGGCACGCCTGGGCCGCACAGCTGAAATCCGTCATGCAGAAATTGGTTATAAGCAATACTGATAACAAGCATTCATAAAAGAAAGTAGACCGGCTGGGTGGGCTGCAGCATACTGAAACCGTCTCCTCTATCTCCTCCAAGGGAAATAGATTTGCCCGCTCCCTGAGCGGGCTTTTTCTTTATTGGGATTGGACGCGGGGCATTGCCACGAACCTTGGTGGCTGCTCCTGGAATCTAAGCCGAAAACCTATGCATCGGTGGACAAATAATCGCGCCAGCTTCGGTCGCGAAGGCAGACCCGGGAAAGACGCCAGCCTGATTCAGGCGGGGAAACGCACCTGATGGACCATGTGGTCAAGGAAGCGTAAGAAGACCATCGCAGGGAAGAGGCGGAAGCCGTACTCCAGGTGCTCAAATCCTATTTGAAGTAAAGCTGCCTACTGCTGGCCATCGTGGAATTGCTGGACCAGGGTCTGCAACGCCGGGCTGACTGCCGCGGGTGCAGTCACGCCCGCCGGGGGCGCGACCCGTACCGGCTTGCTGTTCGCGTTTGCCGAATGCAGGACATTGGCGCCGGCGCCCGGTCCGGCGTTCCATGCGGGAGCGTCCAGATCCTCAAATACCCGTTTCAGCTGCTGGCCCCAGGTGCTGCGGATCATCTGGAAATACTGGTTGCGCTCGTCGATCGTGACGAAACGGGTAACGGCCAGCTTGCCGGCTTCGTACACCAGGAGGTCCAGCGGTAATCCAACCGAGACGTTCGAACGCAGTGTGGAGTCCATGGAAATCAGCGCGCACTTGGCGGCATCATCAAGGGTGGTGGATGGCGTCACTACCCGATCGATGATGGGCTTGCCGTACTTGGCTTCGCCGATCTGGAAATAGGTATTCTCAT
>NZ_JBFRDW010000954.1:0-1518 GCF_052113985.1 Pseudoduganella sp. RAF53_2
CCAGTTCGGTGTGTGGGCAGGCCAGCTGGGCGACGGCCGCGCCATCCTGCTGGGCGACGTCGCCACCGCGCAGGGGCCGATGGAGCTGCAACTGAAAGGCGCGGGCCTTACGCCGTACTCGCGCATGGGCGACGGCCGTGCCGTGCTGCGTTCCTCGATCCGCGAATTCCTCTGCTCGGAAGCCATGCAAGCGCTGGGCATCCCGACCACGCGTGCGTTATCGGTCGCCGGTTCCGACCAGGGCGTGGTGCGCGAAACGATTGAAACTTCCGCCGTGGTGATCCGCATGGCGCCGACCTTCGTGCGTTTCGGCTCCTTTGAGCACTGGTTCTACCGCAACAAGAAGGACGAACTGAAACAGCTGGCCGATTACGTCATCGACCGCTTCTATCCCGAGTTGCGCGAACAGGCCAATCCTTACGCCGCATTCCTGGAAGAAGTCACGCGCCGCACCGCGCGCATGATCGCGCAGTGGCAGGCGGTCGGCTTCATGCATGGCGTGATGAACACCGACAATATGTCCATTCTCGGCCAGACTCTCGACTACGGCCCCTTCGGCTTCATGGAAGCTTTCGATGCTCAGCACATCTGCAACCACACGGATGAGCACGGCCGCTACTCCTACGCCAACCAGCCGCAGATCGGCCACTGGAATTGCTACGCCCTCGGCCAGGCCCTGTTGCCGCTGATTGGCGAGGTTGAACAGGCGCAGGCTGCGCTGGATGTTTACCAGCCGGAATTCGCCGTCGCCATCGACAAGCTGCTGCACGCCAAGCTGGGCCTGAAGTCCTTCCACGAAGGCGACCGCGAACTGCTGGATGGACTGTTCGGCATCATGCAGTCGAGCCATGTCGACTTCACCAATTTCTTCCGCCGCCTGAGCGGCCTGAAGTCCGATTCCACCGCCGGTGACGAGCCGCTTCGCGACCTGTTCATCGACCGCGGCGCTTTCGACGCCTGGGCCAACGAGTATCGCAACCGCCTGCAGGCGGAAAGCAGCGACGACGCCGAGCGCAAGCTTGCAATGGATGCGGTAAACCCCAAATACGTGCTGCGAAACTATTTAGCTCAGGTAGCCATCGAAAAGGCGCAAAATAAGGATTTCTCGGAAATCGCACGCCTTTTGTCAGTTTTGGAGCGGCCGTTCGACGAACAGCCAGAAAATGAACATTACGCAGCCTTGCCGCCAGACTGGGCCAGCCATCTGGAAGTAAGCTGCTCCTCCTGAAAGACCGTCATGACCGAAAAACTGATCAAATCGGACGCCGAATGGCGCGCCCAGCTCGATTCCATGCAATACCAGGTGACCCGCCACGCGGCCACCGAACGTGCTTTCACCGGCAAATACTGGGATCACCACGAACCCGGCATCTATCACTGTGTCTGCTGCGATACGCCGCTGTTCGCCTCCGACACCAAATTCGACTCGGGCTGCGGCTGGCCCAGCTACTTCGCCGCCATCGATCCGGCCAATGTAATCGAGAAGGTGGACCGCTCGCATGGTATGCTGCGCACCGA
>NZ_JBFRDW010000955.1:0-1516 GCF_052113985.1 Pseudoduganella sp. RAF53_2
CTGTAAATCTGCCCTCTTATGAGTACACTGGTTCGAATCCACTGTAAATCTGCCCTCTTATGAGTACACTGGTTCGAATCCAGTCCCCTCCACCAAAACAAGGAACAGAGTGAATGTAAGACGGACCTCGCGGGTGTAGCTCAATGGTAGAGCTGAAGCCTTCCAAGCTTAAGACGAGGGTTCGATTCCCTTCACCCGCTCCAGTATGGCCTGCATTGCATAAGCTTTAACAAGCATCAAATAAGCCCTTGTAGCTCAGTGGTAGAGCACTCCCTTGGTAAGGGAGAGGCCACGTGTTCAATCCACGTCAAGGGCACCAGAATTCTGCAGTAAATCTATCTGATAGTCGGGCGCGTGCCCAGCAACTCAACATTGTTAGGAGTCTAAAATGGCAAAAGARAAGTTCGAGCGGACYAARCCGCACGTGAACGTTGGCACCATCGGTCACGTTGACCAYGGYAAAACCACCCTGACCGCTGCAATCGCAACCGTTCTGTCGAAGAAGTTCGGCGGCGAAGCGAAAGCTTACGACCAGATCGACGCTGCTCCTGAAGAAAAAGCACGCGGCATTACCATCAACACCGCGCACGTTGAGTACGAGACCGCAACCCGTCACTACGCTCACGTTGACTGCCCAGGCCACGCCGACTACATCAAGAACATGATTACCGGTGCTGCGCAGATGGACGGCGCGATCCTGGTTTGCTCSGCWGCTGACGGCCCRATGCCTCAGACCCGYGAGCACATCCTGCTGGCGCGTCAGGTTGGCGTTCCTTACATCATCGTGTTCCTGAACAAGTGCGACCTGGTGGAYGACGCTGAACTGCTGGARCTGGTGGAAATGGAAGTGCGCGAGCTGCTGTCCAAGTACGAGTTCCCAGGCGACGACCTGCCAATCATCAAGGGTTCGGCACGTATGGCCCTGGAAGGCGCTGCTGGCGAAATGGGCGAAGACTGCATCATGCGTCTGGCCGATGCRCTGGACACCTACATCCCAACCCCAGAGCGCGCTGTTGACGGCACCTTCCTGATGCCAGTGGAAGACGTGTTCTCGATCTCCGGCCGCGGTACCGTGGTGACCGGTCGTGTTGAGCGCGGCATCATCAAGGTCGGCGAAGAAATCGAAATCGTTGGTATCGTTGACACCGTCAAGACCACCTGCACCGGCGTGGAAATGTTCCGCAAGCTGCTGGATCAGGGTCAAGCCGGCGACAACGTTGGTCTGCTGCTGCGCGGCACCAAGCGTGAAGACGTTCAGCGTGGTCAGGTTCTGGCGAAGCCAGGCTCGATCAAGCCGCACGCGCACTTCACCGGCGAGATCTACGTTCTGTCGAAAGATGAAGGCGGCCGTCACACSCCGTTCTTCAACAACTACCGTCCRCAGTTCTAYTTCCGTACCACCGACGTGACCGGCTCCATCGAGCTGCCGAAGGACAAGGAAATGGTTATGCCTGGCGATAACGTGTCGATCACCGTCAAGCTGATCTCCCCGATCGCTATGGAAGAAGGTCTGCGC
>NZ_JBFRDW010000956.1:0-1516 GCF_052113985.1 Pseudoduganella sp. RAF53_2
CTTCTCGTTCTGGATGTCCGTGTTCGGCGGCATGCTGACCATGGCTTCCCTGTTCGTGGGTGAATTCGCCCGTACCGGCTGGCTGGCGTATCCGCCGCTGTCCGGCATCCTGGCCAGCCCGGATGTGGGTGTCGACTACTATATCTGGTCATTACAGATTGCCGGCGTGGGAACACTGCTATCCGGTATTAACCTTGTGGTGACCATCGTCAAGATGCGTGCGCCTGGCATGTCGATGATGAAGATGCCAGTGTTCACCTGGACTTCCCTGTGCACCAACGTGCTGATCGTTGCTGCCTTCCCGGTGCTGACCGCCGTGCTGGCCATGCTGTCCCTGGACCGCATGTTCGGCACCAACTTCTTCACCAATGACCTGGGCGGCAACGCCATGGTGTACGTGAACCTGATCTGGATCTGGGGCCACCCTGAGGTCTACATCCTGGTACTGCCGGCCTTCGGTATTTTCTCGGAAGTGGTGTCCACGTTCTGCGGCAAGCGCCTGTTCGGCTACACCTCCATGGTGTATGCAACCGTCGTGATCACCCTGCTGTCCTACCTGGTGTGGCTGCACCACTTCTTCACCATGGGCTCCGGCGCCAGCGTGAACTCGTTCTTCGGCATCACCACGATGATCATCTCGATCCCGACCGGCGCCAAGATCTTCAACTGGCTGTTCACCATGTACCGCGGCCGTATCCGCTTCGAGCTGCCAATGATGTGGACCAYCGCCTTCATGATCACCTTCGTGATCGGCGGTATGACCGGCGTGCTGCTGGCGGTTCCTCCTGCGGACTTCGTGCTGCATAACTCGCTGTTCCTGATCGCGCACTTCCACAACGTGATCATCGGTGGCGTGCTGTTCGGCCTGTTCGCCGGCATCAATTACTGGTTCCCGAAAGCCTTCGGCTTCAAGCTGGACGAGTTCTGGGGCAAAGTGTCCTTCTGGTGCTGGGTGATCGGCTTCTACGCAGCCTTCATGCCGCTGTATGTGCTGGGCCTGATGGGCGTGACCCGCCGTATGAGCCACTTCGAAGATCCTTCGCTGCGCATCTGGTTCGTTATCGCCGCTATCGGCGCCGGCCTGATCGCTATCGGTATCGGTGCGATGATCATGCAGTTCGTGGTCAGCTTCCTGCGCCGCGACAAGCTGCGCGACGTCACCGGCGACCCGTGGGGCGGCCGTACCCTGGAGTGGTCGACTTCCTCGCCACCGCCGGACTACAACTTCGCATTCACTCCACGTGTGCATGACAACGACACCTGGGCCGATATGAAGAAGAATGGTTATGAGCGTCCGCTGAAAGACTTCGTGTCCATCCACATGCCGAAGAATACTGGCGCCGGCTTCATTATCTCGGCCATCAGCTTCGCGATCGGCTTCGCGCTGATCTGGCAAATGTGGCTGCCGGCCGTGGTGGGCTTCGTTGTCCTGATGGCTGCGATCATCACCCACACCTTTAACTACAAGCGCGACTACTACATTCCGGTGGAAGAAGTTGTTCGTACCGAAGATGCG
>NZ_JBFRDW010000957.1:0-1513 GCF_052113985.1 Pseudoduganella sp. RAF53_2
AGATCAGCACCGCCAGTGCGGAGCAGAGCGACGGTATCGAGCAGGTCAACCGCGCCATCTCCGAGATGGACGGCGTCACGCAGCAGAATGCAGCGCTGGTGGAAGAAGCCAGCGCCGCCGCCGTCTCGCTGCAGCAGCAAGCCGACGCGTTGACGACTGCCGTCAGCGTGTTCAAGCTGGCCGGTCCGGCGCTTGCCGCTCCCGCCGTGACCAGCACCAAGCGTACCGCGCTGCGCCTGGCAGCTTAAATTCAACTAGTTATACATAAATAAAATATTTGCCGTGGTAACATTATAGTTTCCCAATGACAATTCTGGCCGGGCTTGTGCTCGGCCGGAAATTTCCCTCCCATGAAAAATCTGAAGATCGGCGCCCGCCTGGCCGCAGGCTTTGCACTTGTTTTGATTTTGACCATCCTGATGACGGTGCTCGGCATCAGCCAGATGCAGACCGTCGCAGAGGCGACCAGCAACATGATGCAGCAACCGCTGGCCAAGGAACGTATGGTCAGCGACTGGTATCGCGTGATTCACACTGGCGTGCGCCGCACTTCCGCCATTGCCAAAAGCAGCGACGCTTCCCTGACCGCCTACTTTGCGGAAGACACGGCGGCAGGCACCAAGGAAGTGTCGGTGCTGCAGAAACAGGTTGAGGACCTGCTGCAATCCGACGATGAGAAAAAGATCTTTGCCGACGCGGGCGATGCGCGCAAGCGCTACGTGTCCGCGCGCGACAAGATCATGGCGCTGAAAAAAGAAGACAAATTCGACGAAGCGGAGCAGGTGCTGCAAGGGCCTTTCAAAGCCGCGACGACCGACTACCTGGGCGCACTGAGCCAGTTGCTGGAACTGCAGCGTCAGCATATCGACAAGATGGCGAAAGATATCGACGCCATCCATGTCCGCAACCGCAATTTCCAGATCGGCTTTGGCGTGCTGGTGGTGGTGCTGGGCGCGCTGTGCTCCGCGTGGCTGACCCGTGGCATCACCGTGCCGCTGCAGCGCGCTGTGGAGGTGGCGGTGGCCGTGGCAGGCAATGACCTGCGCAGCGAAATTCGCGTCGATTCGAACGACGAAACCGGCCGCCTTCTGGCAGCACTGAAGACCATGAACGAAGGCCTGGCCGGCGTGGTCAACGACGTGCGCCTGAGCGCAACGAATATCGCCAGCGCATCCGGCGAAATCGCGGCGGGCAACCTGGACCTGTCCTCGCGCACCGAGCAGCAGGCTGCGGCGCTGGAGGAAACCGCATCGTCGATGGACGAACTGACGTCGACCGTGAAGCAGAACGCCGACAACGCGCTGCAGGCCAACAAGCTGGCGCTGGCAGCTTCCGATGTGGCTGCGCGTGGCGGTGATGTCGTGGGCAAGGTGGTCGACACCATGGGCCATATCGATGCTTCCGCACGCCGCATTGTGGACATCATTTCCGTCATCGACGGCATCGCCTTCCAGACCAATATCCTGGCGCTGAATGCGGCGGTGGAAGCGGCACGCGCCGGTGAGCAGGGCCG
>NZ_JBFRDW010000958.1:0-1512 GCF_052113985.1 Pseudoduganella sp. RAF53_2
GGCTCAAGGGCTCAAGGGTATCGCATGGATAGCGCAACATCCGAAAAATCCATTATAGCGCTGGACCGCTGGCTGCAAACCCCGCCTGGCGCTTATGTGCGTGCCTGGGAGCAAGCCTGTCTCGACAGTTTGGTGGCCGATATCTTCGGATTCAATGCGGTACAGATCGGCATGCCGCAGATCGATGCATTGGCCGCCAACCGCATGAAAAACAAATGGCTGGCCGATACGCGTGTGCGTCCGCTCGGCATTGAGGGCCTGCGTCCCGTTTCCGTCACTTTTGAACACACCGAACTGCCGTTCGCGGCCCAGAGCCTGGACCTGGTGGTGATGCCGCATGTGCTGGAATTCGCCGCCGAACCGCACCAGCTGCTGCGCGAAGTCGAGCGCGTGCTGATGCCGGAAGGGCAGTTGATCATTTGCGGCTTCAATCCGCGCAGCCTGTGGGGCATGCGCCAGGTGACGGCGCGCGTGACCGGCGCCCACTATCTGCCGGAAGCGGGCGAGTTCATCTCTATGCCGCGCATCAAGGACTGGTTAAAATTGCTGAATATGGGCGTCAGCCAGAGCCACTTCGGCTGCTACGCGCCTGCTGCCCGCACCGATCGCTGGCTGTCGCGCTTCTCCTTCATGGATAAAGCGGGCCAGCGCTACTGGCCGTATTTCGGCGCGGTGTACATGGTGCAGGCGATCAAGCGGGTGAAGGGCATGCGCCTGATCGGTCCGGCCTGGGCCAAAAAACAGGCCAAGGCACCGGTGGCGGTGCCGGCCGCAAACAAACATAGAGAATTCCTGGATGGACAAGGTTGAGATTTTTACCGACGGCGCGTGCAAGGGTAATCCCGGCGTCGGCGGATGGGGCGCGCTGATGATGGCGGGCGACGCGCAAAAAGAACTGTTCGGCGGCGAGCTGAATACCACCAATAACCGCATGGAGCTGACCGCGGTGATCGAATCGCTGCGGGCTTTGAAGCGCCCTTGCGAAGTGGTGCTGCACACGGACAGCCAATACGTCCAGAAGGGTATCAGCGAATGGATACACGGCTGGAAGGCGCGTGGCTGGAAAACCTCGACCAAGGAGCCGGTGAAGAATGCCGACCTGTGGCAGGCGCTGGACGAAGCCCAGGCCGTGCACAAGGTGGACTGGCGCTGGGTGCGCGGCCACAACGGCCATCCGGGCAACGAGCGCGCCGACCAGCTGGCGAACCTGGGCGTGGAATCGGTTCGCCGCAARTGACCTGCTATACTGCTGAGCTCGCGTTGAACCAGAAATAATGAGAACCATGCGCCAAATCGTCCTCGATACAGAAACCACCGGCATCAATCCCAAACAGGGCAATCGCATCATCGAAATCGGCTGCGTCGAACTGGTCAACCGCACGCTGACGGGCAATAACTTCCACTGCTACATCAATCCTGAGCGCGACTCGGAAGAGGGCGCGCTGGCGGTACACGGCCTGACCACGGAATTTTTGAGCGACAAGCCGCGTTTCCATGAAATCGTGGAAGGAC
>NZ_JBFRDW010000959.1:0-1505 GCF_052113985.1 Pseudoduganella sp. RAF53_2
CCTCCTGCGATATCGCGACCGGCATGCTGACCGGTTCGTCCGTGGCGTACACCCGCCAGGATGCACCTGCTGGTTCCGTGGCCGTGATCAAAGTCGGCGACAAGGAAATCAATGCCTTCAACGCAGTGATGACCCCGGATGGGCTGAACTTCGACAAGGCCAGCAAGGACAACGAAGCTGCCATGAAGAAGGAAGTGTCGGCCGCCGTCAAGGCTGCGGGCTACCCTGCCAAGGCTGATGAAGCGCAGATGAACAAACCGATGATGGTCCTGATCCTGTTCATCCTGGTGCTGTATGTGACCATGGTGTACGGCCCGATCGCAGCCATGCTGGTGGAACTGTTCCCGACCCGCATCCGCTACACCTCGATGTCCCTGCCATACCACATCGGTAACGGCTGGTTCGGCGGCCTGCTGCCAACCATCTCGTTCTCGCTGGTGGCGTTCAAGGGCGACATCTACTACGGTCTGTGGTATCCGATCGTGATTGCTCTGATCACCGCGGTGATCGGCGCGCTGTTCGTCCGTGAAACCAAGGACAACGACATCTACGCGGCGGACTGATTCTCGCCGCTGTCAATCAGAAGGCCGCCTTCGGGCGGCCTTTTCTATTTCAGCGAAGTTCCCGCTGATGTTCTAGCGCGTGAGTGGTAGCGCGCTGGATCATGGCAGCGCCGGTTTCCGCCAGCGCCTTGCTGAGCGACTCGTTGGCGATCGATTCGCTTTGCCTGATCATCGCGATGGCGCCGAGGATGGGCAAGGTATAAGCATCCAGCTCATTGGGACGCGGCGGCCTTGGCTCACCCAGCCCGGTGGACCAGTTGTGCGGGAAGTGCGGGTGTGGATACGGCGTGCCGCACCAATCATCCAGCACAGCCTTCAGGAACGGCCTTGCGTCGCCATTTTGCGTTTGAATCGCCGAAGCCGCATCCACCTGGCGCTGCCCTATTTCGACGGCAGCCAATTGCGCTTGCAGCCAAGGGCTCGGCTCAGGGTCCGCCGCAATCGCGGCAATCTGAACACGTTTCCCCAACGGCCCGCCTCCCACGACTTCCCAAATGTAAGGGTTGATACGGGCGATGATTTTGATGAGTGTAGGACTGAGTTGCAACAAGTCAGACATGGCGCCTCCTCCAGATATCCGGTTGAGTACACGGGATCTCGTGAATCCCTCCAACGAATATAGGCGTCAAATCCGGCGAGATGCTCACGCATTGTCACAGTCTAAAAACTTGGCCTAGTTCATTCACCAGTTTATTTCTGCGTGACAATTTGATAATTTAGCTGGCAATTGCGTTTACTATAATTGACCCGCGCTAACAGGCAACTGGTTCGTTACGGCGCCGTTTGGGGCAATATACTTTTAGGCGGCGGCATCGGTTATATCGTGGACCGCAATACTGGAGCAGGCTTCGACTATCCGGGATCTGTCTCGGTTCCGCTTCGCAAAGTCAATCTCGCCAACTCGCAAGCCGCCACGGCTCCCGCAACGGCTGTAGACACCGC
>NZ_JBFRDW010000960.1:0-1505 GCF_052113985.1 Pseudoduganella sp. RAF53_2
GGAGGCAATTGTTTGGAGGCGTGCAGGTGGTGTTGGCGAGCCTCGCATCGATAAAATGAACCCTTATTCGTATGTTGTCGCGCTGGTAGTAGGTAAAGAAGAACCAAGGACGACTCCGGGCCAACGGATTGCCTGGTGGGTTGCATCTGATTATCTCTCGAGTCACCGTCGACATCGAGGGATGGAATGGTGGCATTTGTCTGGCGCTGCACTCATGATTTGGGTATCACGGAATTGGACAAGCGAGGAAATTTTGTCTGCTGCCACCCCGTCTTCGACAGGCCCTTCACAGCACCATTGACGGCGACGAATCCGGCAGTCCGCGGCCAGATGCTGCCGCTAGTAAAACACAAGGTCCGGCCATGACAAAACTTGATTTTCTGAAATTGATGAAGTTTCCAAGAGAATGGATCGACTTCGATATGTATCCCGACGAGCTATTTTCTATTCAGGCTTCCGGGTATCAGCCGGGTCATGAGTTTGGTGCGGAACATGACAGGAATGGAGCTTTTCATTGGTGGCTGCGCCGAAATCCCTCGAAGAGCCGTATATTAAATTTGCTGAGATTGGCTGCCTTAGATCCAGATCCGTTTCTCGGTCAAGATCTTCGCCAGTATTTGCGGCAAGCTGAATCTTTTGACTCCGACGCGTCAACGCTAGAGCAGCAATTGTTCGGTTGACCGATTACGCGAACCCCAGGACGGCATGCGGCCATCAGCCGCCATTCAAACGTCATATGATAATTCTAAAAAAATGTGGATTTTGATTAAAAGACGGTTACTAACGCTATCTCTCGTCGCCTTTGCTGCAATGCGTCCCGCTCTGGCAGTGGATATTTTCGGCATTGAGGATGATAACCTGCGCCCCGTGCCATCCGGAGTAGAGGAAGTCTTGCGTATGTACCTCAAGCATACAGACTACAAAGAATGTGCAGACGGGAAGTTCGTCGGGAGTGCGGTGGACCTTAAGGGAAACGGTCAAAAGCTTGACTGGATTGCAAAGACAGCTGATGGATGCGCCTGGGGTGCGAACACAGCGAAAATCTGGATATTAAAAAACGAAAAGAATCGTTATCGAATCGTGTTGTACGATGGAGGACAAGGAGTGGTCCTGTTGAACACAAAGACGCATGGACTTCGAGACCTCAGAATGCCTAGCGGCACAGCAGGGCATTATTCAGATAAGTTATTGAAGTTCGACGGCAGACGCTACAAAATGTTCAGGTTTTGCTTCATTGATTTGCTTGACCCTGAGGAAAACAAGAGACATCCGGATGGTAGGTGTCATGTAAATTAGCCGATGACTTGTGACGGCCAAAAGCGGTCTATCAAAATTTTTAAGGTACTTCATGCGCAAGCTCATCGCTGGCATAGCGGCATTATTTAGTTTTAAGAGCTCGGTAGCGGCTCAGGAGTTGCAGTCACCGCCAAAGCAGATAAATTACCGTGGAGGACTGGTAGTGTTCGCTTTGCCGGGGGCTTGGGTTGAGGAGTATGAGCCAGAAG
>NZ_JBFRDW010000961.1:0-1505 GCF_052113985.1 Pseudoduganella sp. RAF53_2
GCGGTGTACTACCCGAACCAGGATCTGAAAAAAGTGTTCGGCAATTCCGGCTACGCGACCCGTACCACCGAGTACAAGATCAGCCGCGGCGGCGTGCTGTCCACGCTGCGCAAGGAACTGGGCGACCATCAGCTGCAGGCTGGCGTGTGGTTCGAACGTAACCGTTCTTCCGCTTACCGCCGCTGGTATGCGCTGGACGTGAACAATCCGTCTACCCCATACGAGCGTCCAACCAATCCGCTGATCACCCAGTACGGCAGTGAGATCGAGAACAAAGTCGTGCAGCTGCACCTGCAGGACGAATGGCGCGTGCGTCCTGACCTGACGCTGCAAGCGGGCTTCAAATCCAGTCTGCAATTCGCGAATGGTGAGTTCCCTGTGCAGCCACTGAAGGGCGCCATCTCGGGCGGTTCGACCGCGCTGCCGGTGGGCGATATCGACACCAAGAAGTGGTTCCTGCCGCAGTTCGGCGGCCGCTGGGATATCGATGCGCAGGACCAGGCTTTCTTCAACGTGCAGAAGAATATGCGCCAGTTCGTGACCTACGGCGGTGGCGGCGTGTCGCCATGGAGCCTGTCGAATCAGGGCGCCTTCGATCTGTTCAAGGCCAACGCCAAGCCTGAGACTTCCGTGACCTACGAGGCGGGCGTGCGCAGCAGCCATCCGCTGAACTGGGGTCCTGTGACGGCCTTCGACAGCCAGATCAACATCTACCACGTGGACTTCCATGATCGTCTGCTGCAAATCAGCCCGACCCCGGTGATTACTTCCATCATTGGCGGCAATCTGGCGGTGCTGTCGAACGTGGGCGATGTGCGCACCAACGGTATTGACCTTTCCGGCACGCTGCACTTTGGCCGTACCTTCTCGTTCTACGATGCGATTTCGTACAACCGCTCCAAGTACGCGGATAACTATGCAAGTGGCACCACGATTGTGCCGACCGCGGGGAAGGCGGTACCAGGCAGCCCGGAATGGATGAACAAGTTCGTCGCCACCCTGAACGTGGCGGACACCGAGTTCCAGCTGATCGGCGACTACGTGGGCAAGCGCTATGCGACCTATACCAACGACCTGTCCGTGAACAGCTACTTCCTGATGAGCCTTGGCGTTTCGGGCAAGCTGCCGTTCCTGAACGGCCCGTGGATCAAGAATGCACGCTATCGTGTTAATGTGAGCAACCTGGCCGACAAGAAGGGCGATTTGCAGGTGGTGGTAGGCGCCGCAACCGGCACCTACAACACTTATCCGATCGCTCCGCGCCAGGGCTTCGTCACCATTTCGGCAGACTTCTGATGACTGCGATCCAACGCTTCCTGTCGCGGCGCGACTTCATTGGCGGACTGGCTGCCACGGCGGGCGCGTTGGCGCTTGCGCCGGGCGGCCTGGCCACCGCCTCGGCGCAGCGTCCCACGCTGTTCGCCCACCGTGGCGCCAGCGCGCTGCGCCCTGAGCACACGCTGGGTTCCTATGCCAAAGCGATTGCGGACGGTGCGGACTACATC
>NZ_JBFRDW010000962.1:0-1500 GCF_052113985.1 Pseudoduganella sp. RAF53_2
GAAGAACACCATTAACGTCATGGTGGACCAGTTGTCCTCTTTCGCATCCGAAGTGACCCGCGTGGCACGTGAGGTGGGTACGGAAGGTAAGCTGGGCGGCCAGGCCTATGTGCCGGGCGTCGGCGGTACCTGGAAGGACTTGACCGACAACGTGAACTTCATGGCGTCCAACCTGACGGGCCAGGTGCGTAATATCGCGGCGGTGACCACCGCTGTGGCACGCGGCGACTTGTCCAAGAAGATTACCGTGGACGTGAAGGGCGAGATCCTGGAACTGAAAGACACCATCAACGTGATGGTGGACCAGTTGTCCTCCTTCGCATCGGAAGTGACCCGTGTGGCGCGCGAGGTGGGTACGGAAGGTAAGCTGGGCGGCCAGGCAAACGTGTCCGGTGTAGCGGGTACGTGGAAGGACTTGACCGAGAACGTGAACCAGCTGGCGGCAAACCTGACCAACCAGGTGCGCGCGATTGCCGAGGTGGCAACCGCCGTGACGCGCGGCGACTTGTCCCGTTCCATTCAGGTGGAAGCGCGCGGCGAGGTGTCCTACCTGAAGGACAACATCAATGAGATGATCCGCAACCTGAAGGAAACCACGCAGAAGAATGCACAGCAGGACTGGTTGAAAACCAACCTGGCGCGTTTCACCCGCCTGCTGCAAGGCCAGCGCGACCTGCAGGCCGTGACGAAACTGATTTTGTCCGAGCTGGCGCCGCTGGTGTCTGCGCACCACGGCGTGTTCTACATGATGGACTCGCAGACCGCCGACGCCCGCCTGCGCATGATCGCGAGCTACGGCTACCGTTCCTCCCGCAAGCTGCCGACCTCCTTCCTGCCGGGCGAAGGCCTGGTGGGCCAGTGCGCGCTGGAGAAAGTGCGTATCTGGCTGACCGACGTACCGCGCGATTACATCGTCGTTAGCTCCGGCCTGGGTGCGGCGCCGCCAACCAATATCGTGGTGCTGCCGATTCTGTTCGAACAGCAGGTGAAGGCGGTGATCGAGATTGCGTCGCTGGACCGCTTTACCGAAACCCACCTGTCCTTCCTCGACCAGCTGATGGAATCCATCGGCGTGGTGCTGAACACCATCGAGGCGAACAGCCGTACCGAATCGCTGCTGACCCAGTCCCAGTCGCTGGCGCAGGAACTG
Organism: Pseudoduganella sp. RAF53_2; assembly: GCF_052113985.1. Taxonomy (NCBI): domain Bacteria; kingdom Pseudomonadati; phylum Pseudomonadota; class Betaproteobacteria; order Burkholderiales; family Oxalobacteraceae; genus Pseudoduganella; species Pseudoduganella sp. RAF53_2. The sequence goes on from NZ_JBFRDW010000962.1 coordinate 1,151, forward strand.
CAGCAGACCAACCAGGAGCTGGCGGAGAAAGCGCGTCTGCTGTCCGAGCAGAACATCGAGGTGGAACGTAAGAACCGCGAGGTGGAACAGGCGAAACTGGCGCTGGAAGAAAAGGCGACCCAGCTGGCCCTGTCCTCCAAGTACAAGTCCGAGTTCCTGGCGAATATGTCGCACGAACTGCGGACGCCACTGAACTCCCTGCTGATTCTGGCGCAGCAGCTGGGCGATAACCCGGAAGGCAACCTGTCCGGCAAGCAGGTGGAATTCGCGAAGACGATTCACGGCTCCGGTTCCGACCTGCTGACACTGATTAACGACATTCTGGACCTGTCGAAGATCGAATCCGGTAC
>NZ_JBFRDW010000963.1:0-1499 GCF_052113985.1 Pseudoduganella sp. RAF53_2
TCCATCACCGACGAAGACATCCTGGAACGCGTGATCGCCGCGGCGGATCAGCAATACCAGGCCAAGATCGACATCGTCGGCAAGGAAGCTTTCGGTGGCTTCGAACGCAATGTGATGCTGCAATCGGTGGACTCGCACTGGCGCGAGCACCTTGCCGCACTGGATCACCTGCGCCAGGGTATCCACCTGCGCGGCTATGCGCAGAAGAACCCGAAGCAGGAATACAAGCGCGAAGCCTTCGAGCTGTTCGGCCAGATGCTGGACATGATCAAGAACGAAGTGACCCGCATGGTGATGACGGTCCGCATCCAGTCGCGCGAAGAGATCGACGCGGCGGAAGCAGCGATGGCGCAGCCCCACGTGGAGAACGTGCACTACCAGCACGCCGATTTCAACCCGAACGCGGCACCGGAAGAACTGCTGGCGCCAACCGCGGCGCCGGAGCAGGTCGAAGCGATGCTGCAAATGGGCGTCAAGGTCGGTCGCAACGATCCTTGCCCATGCGGCAGTGGTAAGAAGTACAAAGCTTGCCACGGTAAGCTGGCGTAAAAAAGAAACCGGGGCTAGCCCCGGTTTTTTTGTGTCATCATGCTGTAAAAAGATTAACTTTTTGAAGAGCATCGCATGACACCTTCCGCATCGCTATTTCTTGATGCCGCGCGCTTCATTGCGGCGATGGTAGTTTTCCTCAGCCACCTGACCAATGTCAGCATCAACGCGGTCTTCCCCTGGGTGCGCTGGGGGCACGRAGCGGTGGTCGTGTTCTTCGTTATATCCGGCTATGTCATCGCTTACGTGACGGCGACGCGCGAGCGCGTATTCGCCGATTATGYGGCGGCACGGCTGGGGCGTTTGTATTCGGTGGTGGCGCCCGCGCTGGCGCTGACCCTGGTGCTGGATGGGGTAGGGATGTCGGTGGCGCCGGCACTTTATTCTTTGCCGGATCACCAGCAATCGCTTGTGCGTCTGCTCGCCAACCTCCTCTTCATGCAGGAGTCGTGGAACTTCACGATCACGGCGCTATCGAATCGCGCCTTCTGGTCGCTGGCCTTTGAGTTCTGGTATTACGTGATCTTTGCGGCCTTCTTCTTTGCGAAAGGGCGTGCGCGCGTCGTGCTCGTTGGGCTGTCGATGCTGGCTGCAGGACCGCGCATTGTGGCTTACTTTCCGCTGTGGCTCCTGGGGCTGGCGACTTATCACATCTCCGCCAGATGGGCGCCGTCGCCGGATATCAAATGGCCGGCGCGCATGCTGTGCGCCGCCACCATCATTGCCATGCTGTGGATGGGCAGTCCGCTCGCCTATATGAAGGACGCGATGGACGCGGCCTATCCTGACCGGATGCTGCATCTGGGCGGCCTTGCCATCTTTATCGGCGACCTGCCGCGGCTGCCTGCGGACTTGCTGCTGGGCGTGGTCTTCTCGGCGATGCTGTATTTCGCACAGGGCGAGCTGGCCAACGCACAAGCCTTCGCCGCCAGAGCGATTCGCTACCTGGC
>NZ_JBFRDW010000964.1:0-1496 GCF_052113985.1 Pseudoduganella sp. RAF53_2
TCCGAAATATTGCGCTCGGCGATGTCCATATCCGACAACAGCTTGCGGCAGTCTTCCAGATATACATTGCCCTGCTCCGTCAGCGTCAGATGGCGCGTCGTACGGTGCATCAGCTTCACACCCAGACGCTTTTCCAGCGCATCGATACGCCGCCCCAGCATCACCGGCGTGATGTTCTGTACCAGCGCCGCGCGCGCCAGGCTGCCCTTCTCCACCACGGCCACGAAGGCCTCGATTTGCTTGAGTTTGTCCATGTTTTGATTATTCCATACTCAGAGTATCGAATAAACCGATTTTTTGTTGTCTTATCAAGGTGAAGGAAGGTCTATAGCATACAAATCATCAATAACACGCAGTACTCACAGAGACGAGGAGATAACCATGGCAAAGATGACAGCAGCTGAAGCAGCTGTTCACGTTCTGCAGAAGGAAGGCATTTCCGTTGCCTTCGGCGTGCCCGGCGCTGCCATCAATCCGCTGTACGCGGCACTGAAGAAGGTCGGCAAGATCAAGCACATCCTGGGCCGGCACGTTGAGGGCGCATCCCACATGGCGGAGGGCTACACCCGCGCCGCGCCCGGCAATATCGGCGTGTGCATCGGCACCTCCGGTCCGGCCGGCACCGACATGATCACCGGCCTCTACTCCGCACAAGCCGATTCGATTCCGATCCTGTGCATCACCGGCCAGGCGCCGCGTGCCCGTCTGCACAAGGAAGACTTCCAGGCCGTGGACATCGCCGCCATCGCCAAGACCGTCACCAAGATGGCCACCACCGTGCTGGAACCGGCCCAGGTGCCGCGCGTATTCCAGCAAGCCTTCCATTTGATGCGCTCCGGCCGTCCGGGTCCGGTGCTGATCGACCTGCCCTTCGACGTGATGATGGCGCAGATCGAATTCGATCCTGAGACTTACACACCGCTGGACGCGTTCAAGCCGCGCGCCTCGCGCGCCCAGGTCGAGAAGGCGCTGGAAATGATGAACGATTCCGAGCATCCGCTGATCACCGCGGGCGGCGGCATCATCAACGCCAACGCTTCGGCCCTGCTGCAGGAGTTCGCCGAGATCGTCAACGTGCCAGTGATCCCGACTCTGATGGGCTGGGGCACCATTCCCGATGACCACGAACTGATGGCGGGTATGGCGGGATTGCAGACCAGCCACCGCTACGGCAACGCCACCGTGCTGGCGTCGGACTTCATCATCGGCATCGGTAACCGCTGGGCCAACCGCCACACCGGCTCCGTCGATGTGTTCACCGAAGGCCGCACCTTTGTTCACGTGGATATCGAACCAACCCAGATCGGCCGCGTGTTCGGCCCGGACCTGGGCATCGTGTCCGACGCCGGCTATGCGCTGGAGCTGTTCGTCGAAGTCGCCAAGGAATGGAAAGCCGCCGGCAAGCTGCGCGACCGCAGCGGCTGGGTGGCGCAGTGCCAGCACCGCAAGCGCACCATGCTGCGCAAGACCGGCTATGACAATGTCCCGGTCAAGCC
>NZ_JBFRDW010000965.1:0-1495 GCF_052113985.1 Pseudoduganella sp. RAF53_2
CACCGACACCGATGCCGCTGGGAACACCAAGTCAGCGAGCATTGATTTCGTGCTTGATTCCGTGATTACCGCGCCAACGATTGCGCTGGCACATGACACGACCGACGGTGCGACAGGTCACGATACTGATCGTCTGACCAGCAATGCAGCCCTGGTATTCAATACAAAGGATGCCGACGCCAGCCGGGTGGTCAAAGTCGACGGCAATACCGTCGCCGCCTACGATCCGGCCACACTTGCCGATGGAGTCCATAACGTATCCGTTACCGATACCGATGCGGCGGGCAACACGAAGACCACATCCATCGACTTCACCCTCGATACCACGCTGACTGCGCCAACACTGGCGCTGGTGCAGGACACAACGGATGGCATCGCAGGCCATAATACCGATCACCTGACCGCAAACGCCGCGCTGACGTTCGGCGCAAAAGATGCGGATGCAGCACGCGTCATCACGGTTGATGGCGCTGTGGTCGCGGCCTACGACGCGACCTCCCTGGCCGACGGCGCCCACCACGTCAGCGTGACGGACACTGACGCGGCTGGCAACAGCAAGTCCGCCAGCGTCGACTTCACGCTGGACACGAGCCTGACCGCGCCAACCGTCGCGCTGGCGCAGGACACAACCGACGGTGGAGCAGGCCGCGACAGCGACCGTTTGACCAGCAACGCCGCCCTGAACTTCGGCGCGAAAGATACGGATGCCACGCGCGTCATCAAAGTCGATGGCGCAGCCGTGGCGAGCTACAACGCCGCGGCGCTGGCCGACGGCGCGCACACGGTATCGGTAATCGACACCGATGCCGCAGGCAACAGCAAGACCGCCAGCCTTGACTTCGTGCTGGATACGAAGATCACCAAACCGGCCATGTCGCTCGTGCAGGACACGACTGACGGCGCGGTCGGCCATGATGCCGACCATCTGACCAGCAATGCAGCGCTATCGTTCAATGGCGCCGACGCCGATGCCGCTCGCATCATCAAGGTCGATGGTGCCACGGTGGCTAGCTATGACGCCAGTGCGCTCGCTGACGGTGCGCACACCGTGGAAGTGACCGATACAGATGCAGCAGGCAACGCGAAATCCACCAGCTTCAACTTCGTGCTGGACAGGCAGCTGACTGCGCCAACGCTCGGGCTGAGCGAAGACACGACCGACGGCGCTGCGGGCCACGCCAGCGACGGCGTTACCAGCAAGGCTGGCTTGATCTTCGGCGCGAAGGACCCGGACGCCGCGCGCTCGATCACGGTGGATGGGGCGGCTGTCGCGAGTTATGACCCGAGCAAGCTAGGCGACGGGGCGCACGTGGTGGTCGTGACGGATACTGACGCTGCGGGCAACAGCAAGTCGGCTACGCTCAACTTCACCCTGGACACCACGGCGCCGGCAACCCAGGCGATTGCGTTGACGATTGATTCCAGCGACGGCAGCGCCGGACATGCCAGCGACAAGGTCAGCAGCAATGCATCGCTCAACTTCGGTAGCCTGGAG
>NZ_JBFRDW010000966.1:0-1493 GCF_052113985.1 Pseudoduganella sp. RAF53_2
CCAACCAGGCTGGCTGCCATGCTACCCAGTTTGAAGGCCGCGCCGCTCTTCAGGCCGAAGACCATGAAGCCGTCATCCACGCTAGCGAAATATTTGCTGTTATTGTTGCCCGGGCAAACGATCGGGCTGGTGCAAGAACCTAAATCGCTACCATCGACGATCGCGCCGGCAAGGCCGCCAGGGCTGCCGCTGAAAGTCTGGTACCAATACGCGCCGTCCTCGTTATAGCTGTTGTCGAACATGAGGTTCGGGTCGGAATTATTGAAATTGAGTACACCTGCCTGTGCCATGCTGCCAGCAGCCAGCGCTGCCGCACAAATGAGGTGCTTCACGATCTTGCTTGCACTTGGTGCTTTATAAGAAATTTTAGCCACGGAATCCCCTGGATAGTTGAACTCGTTAAATCGAGCAGCCCCACCTTTTGGATGAAGTTGCTGCCTACCAACTTACCTGCCGGCCACTCCCATTACCGACGGTCGAGTTGTCTAAGCATTAACCGTGCCTATGAAATATTTTCAAAAAAATCAGTAAGTTGTTACCACATCACTTTTGCAATGTAATCAAACTGTAAAGAAAACCGACAATTTTATGACTGAAATATGACAAATAGCGCAGGCAGACGCCTGCGTTTAAGAGGAAAAACGACTTAATCGACGCGGCCGCCGGGGCCGGTGGGGAGGATGCGGCAGTAGCCATTCACACAGCCGACCGCAGGTTCAGGAAGGTATTCGCAGGTGCCCGCCACGCCTTCGGCGGCGGCTTTTTGATTGGCGATCTTGCGCAAGGCAGTGAAACGTTCCGCCAACTGCTTCGCCTCGGGCAAATTTGCACCGGACATGGCCAGCCAGGCGGACGGGCCGCCGCACATGCGCTCGCCGACCGGCAGCGCGTGGCAGTCGGCAGCCGCCTTGCAGGTGGATGAAGCTTCCAGCGCGCGCAGCTTTTGCATCAGGCTCTCGGCGCTTTCATCTTTAGACGGCATCGTGGCAGGTCCGTTGGCGCACGCCGTAATCGCCAGGCCCAGCAAGGCTCCGGCGGCAGTCAGTGCGAGGATGAGTGGAAGTCGCATGAGCCCATCATCGGCCTGCGGCGGCGTGCCGTCAAGCGTGCGGATGTGTAGCGTCGAGCAGGCGCAACGCCGTGCCGCGCGCAACGGCCTGCGTGCGGTTGCGGACGCCAAGCGTTTTGTAGATGCGCTGTAAGTGGTTCTTCACGGTCAGTCCGCTGATACCAAGGATCTGTCCGACTTCATCATTGCTTTTACCTTCGCGTACCCAGTGCAGGATTTCCATTTCACGCCGGCTGACAGGACGGGCATTCTCCCCCCGCGCAGGCGCCGCACCACTCCCCTGTCCGATCCTCAGCATGGCCAGGTGCAGTTGCGGCAGCAGCAATTCCAGGAAGTAGGCGTGGCGCGCGTGCGGGCGTTGCGGCATGCCGAACAAGGCAAAGAAGGTCGCGCCACCCGCCAGTTTTTCCGTGCCGTGCAGGAG
>NZ_JBFRDW010000967.1:0-1493 GCF_052113985.1 Pseudoduganella sp. RAF53_2
CCTTCTCGGGCAAGTGGCAATGCTCGCTGTTCGAGGCAGTGTTCAAGGGCGGCGTGGAATCGGTACTGACCGACCGCCAGCTCGGTCCTCTGCGCGACTTCTGCAACTTCATGCTGGAGCTGGAATCGCGCGCCACGCGCCCAGGTCCGTCGGGCAGCGGCGACAACGCGGCGCAGGTGCTGGATGACCTGATGGAAGGCATGCACTACGAGCACTATCTGTACGACACCTTCGAGGAGCGCGCCGCGCAGGGTAAGTGGGACAACGTGCTCGATTTCGTCAACTGGCTGAAGGACCGCGGCCGGGGCGGCAAGGACCGCGACGGCGAAGAGAAGAACGTGCTGGAACTGACCCAGATGGTGGCGCTCATGTCCATGCTGGAAGGGAAGGACGAGGAGCCGGATGCGATCCGCATGTCGACCCTGCATGCGTCGAAGGGGCTGGAGTATCCGCACGTGTTCCTGGTCGGCGTGGAAGAAGGCATCCTGCCGCACAAGGGCGATCCGGATGCGCCAATCGAGCAGCTGGCGCAGCGCGTCGAGGAAGAGCGGCGCTTGATGTACGTTGGCATCACGCGGGCGCAGCGCACCTTGCAGCTCACCTGGTGCAAGAAGCGCAAGCGCGGCGGTGAGCATGTGCAGTGCGATATCTCGCGCTTCATCGCGGAGATGCAGCTCGATGTGGGCGATGCGCCACCGAAGGAAGATGAAATCATTTCGCCGCGCGAGCGTCTGGCGCGCATGAAGGCGCTGCTGTCCGCACCAAAGGAACCCAAGCCGGCTTGAGCATGCTAGGATGAGCTCCCGTTGACTCGTTTCCGGAGGCTTTCATGTTTGCACGCCGCGCAATGCTCGTCGCCACACTGTTCGCCGCCCTGCCAGCTTTCGCTGCGGAGCACGCCACCAAACCGGAAGCCGAAGCCATGGTCAAGAAGGCCACGGCTTACCTGAAAGCGAACGGGCACGATAAGGCCTTTGCCGAAATCAGTAACAAGCATGGCCAGTTCAATGACCGCGATTTGTATATCGTGGTTTATGGCCTGGACGGCGTGGTCCGCGCACACGGCGCCAACGGCAAGATGATCGGCAAGAACCTCATGGAACTGAAAGACATCGACGGCAAATACTTTGTCCGCGAACGCGTCGAGCTCGCGAAAAAGAAAGCGCCGTTCTGGCAGGACTACAAATTCACCAATCCTGTCAGCGGTTCGATCGAGCCCAAGACCATGTACTGCCAGCCTGAAGAAGACCTGATCGTGTGTGGCGGGGTCTACCTCAAGTAAGTTTGCGGCAGCTCAATCGTGCGCGCGCTGACACGGGGAGATAATGGTCATCTCCCCGGAAGCGCCCATGACCAGCTTTGACGCCCACCAGTACGCCAAACGCCTCATCAAAGCCGGCACCCCGCCGGCCCAAGCCGACGTGCACGCCGACGCGCTTGGCCAAGTCGCGGACGAGGTCGCTATGATCGAGAAGTGCGTCGACACGCAACAC
>NZ_JBFRDW010000968.1:0-1485 GCF_052113985.1 Pseudoduganella sp. RAF53_2
ACCTTGGGTCAGGGATTCGCAACTCCGCTGGTCCCAGACGCGATGTGGTTGAGTTCGGAGCGCTAGCAAGCGGATTGTGTCGCTCGGTCTGTTTCGTCGCCGGAGAGGACGGGGCATCCTGTTTTAATCGGGCGTTGCGCCGTTGCCAGATGCATGCAGTGTACGCCACTGAAGTGCGCGTACGATTAGCGTCCGTATCGACCTGCCTCGCACGTGAGATAGTTTTTTCCCGCTTGCGTGCGGTAGTTGGTCATTTATCCGGCTTGAGGGAATCGGTGACCGACAACTTGCGCCTTAGCGAGGGATCGTACAGGACGCGCATGATCGTGGCCGTCTTCAGTCCATACATCTGCAGCAAGGTGTCTGCATACTGTCGGCCTGCAGTGTTCAAGACGCGGACTGCACGATCGCACACCGCCGCAGTGGCCAGATTAACGCGACGCTTTGGTGTTTCCACGGAGGATTCCGCGGAACCTATCGTCGATGGCGTCCGGAGCGATCCGCCAGTAAAGGTTCCGGGCACAGTCATCGCGTTCCGATCGAGTAGATGATCGTTGTGACGGCACGGGCCGGTACCGGAGAGAACGCAGGCTGCGACATCTGCCTCGATTGCGCAATGCCGCAATAAATTGTACTAGTTCAAACTTGATCCGACACGAAATGTCAGATGAGCTAGAGTTCTGCCAGGCCTGTACTAACCCCGACCCGTTCTAATACTTGGCGTCATACGAACGACCGCTTCCGCAGCGATTAGTGTCGTTCGGCTTCCATCAGCTTGGTCTGCGAGCGATCATTTCCGCCACCTCGTCGCACCACGCGATGTAGGCTTGTTCGGCCAGCACGCCGCGGCGCGTCACCAGCAGCGGTCCCAACTGCTTCTCGGTCARCACAGCTTGCCTTTCGAGGAAGAATTCAAGCTGCGCCACGTGGTCGGCGCGAACCTCGCGGATTTGCTGTAGCGCGGTGTCGCGCGGCAGCAGATCGAAACACAGTACCCGCAGTATCTGCTCATCCTTGATGGCCGGGCGCGGCGAACCTTTCGCCACCCATGCCGTCAACTTCTCGATGCCCGCCGCGGTCAGGCTGTAGATTGAACGTTCCGGCCCGCGCGTTCCGGGCAGGCGTTCCGATCGAATCAGCTCGTCCTTCTCCATTTCGCGCAAGGCCGGATACACCGAACTATGGTCGACTGACCAGCAATGCTGGCCTCCCTGCTGAAGCCATTTGGTCAGCTCGTAGCCAGAACGCGGCTCGTTATAAATACCGGCCAACAGCACATTTTTCAGCGGCTTTTCCTTACCGGCGTCCTTCAGATCACTCACTCGCCTTGCTCCTTCTCCTTGGTCACCTCAACGCGCAGGCAAATCAACTATGTTAGTTTTGACATAGTTAAAAATCCATGGCACTATGTATTTTCCTACATACCAGATCTTACCATGGCGGTCCGAGAAGGCGCCGCTCGTTGTTCATTGATCACTTCACTCA
>NZ_JBFRDW010000969.1:0-1480 GCF_052113985.1 Pseudoduganella sp. RAF53_2
GCCCGGGGCATGGCACAAGCAGCGCAAGCAGCCGGCGGTGCGGCTGGGGATGTCGCTCTTGCGCGGCATGCGCCCCGATGCGGCGGAGCGCATTGAAAAGGCGCGCTGCGAGCGGCCTTTCACGAACGTGACCGACCTGGCGCGGCGGGCGGATTTGAATCGCCATGATCTGCAAGTGCTGGCAGGCGCGAATGCGCTGCGCAGCCTGGCGGGTAATCGCCGTCAGGCTTTGTGGGAAGCGGTGGGCGCGGTGCCGGATAAGGACTTGCTGCGTCCAACCAAGCCGGAAGAGGAACTGCCGCAGCTGAAGCCGCCCAGCGAAGGGGATGAAATCATTGGCGATTATCGCGCGCAGGGTTTGACGCTGGGACGCCATCCGCTGGCGCTGCTGCGTCCGCATTTGCTCAGCAAGCGTTTCATGCCGGCTGAAGTGCTCAACACGTTCAGCAACGGACAGCTGGCGCGCGGCGCGGGCATCGTCACGGTGCGCCAGCGCCCCGGCACCGCGAAGGGCGTGCTCTTCATCACGATCGAGGACGAGACGGGCAATGTGAACGTGATCGTGTGGCCCGACCTGGTCGACAAATTCCGCCGCGAAGTGCTGGGTGCATCGCTGCTTGGCGTGTACGGCATCTGGCAGAACGAAGCCAACGTCCGCCACCTCGTCGCCAAACGCCTGGTCGACCTCTCGCACCTCATTCAACGCCTGCCTACGACCAGCCGCGACTTCTGCTAGGCCCTTGCGCCGCCTCAAAGAATGGCCTGCGCCGCCACGGCGAAGCTCAGCGCGGGAGAACGCTGGCTACGCGGCGAGGTAGCGCTGGCATAATGGCGGGATGACGCCGACTATTCGTTTTGCCACGCCTGAAGACGCGCCAGCCATCAGCGCGCTGATTATTGAGCTGCAGCCTTTTCTGACCATCGCGCCTGACGCAACCGGCGCGGAGCAGTTTATGGCGACTATCCAGCCAGAGGTCATCGCCGCAAATATTCGTGCGGAAAATTATAGGTATCAGCTGGCGACTGTGGATTCAGCGCTGGCAGGTGTGGTAGCGGTGCGCGATAACGCGCATCTGTTCAGCCTTTATGTGGCGCAGGCGTGGCATGGCAAGGGCGTCGGCCGCAAGCTGTGGGACGCCGCGCGGGATGATGCGCTGGCGCGCGGCAATCCCGGCAGCTTCACCGTCAACTCATCCACGTTTGCCGAGCAGGTCTACCGTGGCTGGGGCTTCCAGCCCACAGCGGAAGTGCAGGAGATGCACGGCCTGCGCTTCATCCCGATGCGCATCGATCAGCGCGAACTTTGATCGAGGTGGCTCGGGCCGGACGTGCTGCTGCTGGTGCCGTAATAATTGTGCACCTCAGTTGCCCAGCTCTGGTTGGCCATGTCGGGCCAGTGGTCCTTGTCGAAGCCCGGTGCGGACTCGATGCGTTCCTTGTCGATGTTGAGCAGCATGCGGTGGTGGCCGGTGTCCAGGGT
>NZ_JBFRDW010000970.1:0-1478 GCF_052113985.1 Pseudoduganella sp. RAF53_2
CCGCCAACACTGTCGGTGGCTACCTGGTGGGCGCCGTGGCCAAGAACGCTGCGCCGGCCTTCTCCGCACAGAAGAAAGCCTACCTGCTGCTGAACGCCGAGCCGGAACTGGATGCCGCCAACCCACAGGCTGCCGTCGCTGCGCTGAACGGCGCCGAGATGGTAGTCGTGATGTCGGCCTTCAAACATGGCATGGACTACGCCGACGTGCTGCTGCCGGTCGCGCCGTTCGCTGAAACGTCGGGCTCCTTCGTCAACGCCGAAGGCCGCCTGCAAAGCTTCAACGGTACCGTCAAGCCAGCCGGCGAAGCCCGTCCTGCCTGGAAGGTGCTGCGCGTACTGGGCAACGTTCTGGGGCTGGCTGGTTTCGACTACGACACTTCCGAAGCGGTCCGCGACGAACTGTTCGACAAGGGCGTGACCGACCTGTCCGCACAGCTGAGCAACGTGGCCAAGAAAGCCCCGGCCGCTGCTGCCTTCGGCGCCGGCGACAAGCTGGAACGCCTGGCCGATGTGCCGATCCACTTCGCCGACGCGCTGGCCCGCCGTTCCGGCCCGCTGCTGGCTACCACCGACGGTGCTGCGCCGAAAGCGCGCCTGTCCGCTGCGACCGCCCACAAGCTGGGCATCAAGTCCGGCGACAAGGTGCAGGTGACCCAGGGCACCGGCTCTGCGATCCTGGAAGCCGCCATCGACGCCGCGCTGCCGGCCAATGTGGTGCGCGTGGCTGCCGCTCACGTATCGACCGCTGCACTGGGCGATATGTTCGGTCCGATTACCGTAGCTAAAGCAGGGGAGGGCAAGTAATGGCTCTGCCAGAAATGATTGATTCGATTAAGGCCGCGGGCGAAGCGAACCTGGGCAGCACCTTCTGGACCTTCATCTGGACGATGATCAAGATCCTGTGCGTGACCCTGCCGCTGATGGGCCTGGTGRCTTATCTGACCCTGTGGGAGCGTAAGCTGCTGGGCTGGATTCAGATCCGTATCGGCCCGAACCGCGTGGGTCCGAACGGCCTGCTGCAGCCGATCGCCGACGCGCTGAAGCTGCTGTTTAAAGAAATCATCGTTCCGACCAAGTCGAACAAGTCCCTGTTCTTCATCGGTCCCGTGATGACCATCATGCCGGCACTGGCATGCTGGTCGGTCGTGCCGTTCGGCCCGCACGCTGCGCTGGCCGACATCAACGCCGGCCTGCTGCTGATCATGGCCGTGGCCTCGATGGAGGTGTACGGCATCATCATCGCCGGCTGGTCCGCCAACTCGAAGTATTCCTTCATGGGCGCGATGCGTGCATCGGCACAGATGGTGTCCTACGAAATCGCGATGGGCTTCGTGATGGTGATCGTGCTGATGGTGGCCGGTTCCCTGAACCTGTCCGACATCGTGGCCGGCCAGCAGAAGGGCATGATGGCCTCGATGGGCCTGAACTTCCTGTCCTGGAACTGGCTGCCGCTGCTGCCGGTGTTCGTGGTCTACC
>NZ_JBFRDW010000971.1:0-1475 GCF_052113985.1 Pseudoduganella sp. RAF53_2
GTGTCATGTGTGAGCGCGACAGTGGGCGCGGTCAGTGTTGTATCCAGTGTGAATTCCAGGCTCGCAGTTTTCGTGTTGCCTGCGGCGTCCGTGTCGGTCACACTCACCGTGTGAGCACCGTCAGCGAGCGCAGATGCGTCGTAAGCCGCCACGGTGACGCCATCGACCTTGATGGCGCGTGAGGCATCAGCATCCTTGGCGCCAAACGTCAGCGCGGCGTTGCTGGTGAGGTGGTCGGTGTCGTGGCCTACGGCGCCATCGGTCGTATCCTGTACCAGCGCGATGGTTGGCGCGGTCAGCGTGGTGTCGAGTGTGAAGTCGAGCGATGCCGATTTTGTGTTACCGGCAGCATCGGTATCCGTCACAGAGACATTGTGCGCGCCGTCAGCGAGAGCCGATGCATCGTAGGCCGCCACGGCGACGCCGTCGACTTTAACCACGCGGTTGGCATCGGCATCTTTTGCGCCGAAGGCCAGCGCGGCATTGTTCGTCAGATGGTCAGCGTCGTGACCGGCGGCACCGTCGCTGCTGTCCATCACCAATGCGACGGTTGGCGCAGTCAAGGTTGTRTCCAGCGTGAAGTCGAWMGTGGCGGATTKCGWATTGCCRGCGGCRTCGGTGTCGGTGACGCTCACCGAATGCGCGCCGTCTGCTAGTGTGGAGGCATCGTAGCTGTCGATCTGGCTGCCATCCACTTTGATGACGCGCGTAGCGTCAGCGTCCTTGACGCCGAATGCCAGTGCCGCATTGCTGGTGAGATGGTCKGCGTCATGYCCGGCCCCGCCGTCACTGGTGTCCTGCACCAGTGACACAGTCGGTGCGGTCAGCGTTGTGTCGAGTGTGAAGYCGAGCGATGCCGATTTTGTGTTACCCGCAGCATCGGTATCGRTCACAGAGACATTGTGTGCGCCGTCAGCGAGGGCCGACGCATCGTAGGCCGCCACGGCGACGCCGTCGACTTTAATTACGCGGTTAGCGTCAGCATCTTTGTCACCGAAGGACAGTGCGGCATTGCTGGTGAGATGGTCGGCATCATGCCCGGCTCCGCCGTCGCTGGTGTCATGCACCAAGGCCACCGTCGGTGCGGTCAGCGTTATGTCGAGTGTGAAGTCGAACGATGCCGATTTGGTGTTGCCTGCGGCATCCGTATCGGTCACGGACACGCTGTGAGCGCCGTTGGCGAGCAATGACGGATCGTAGCTTGCCACGGTCGTGCCGTCGACTTTAATGACGCGCGTCGCGTCAGCGTCTTGAACGTTGAACGCCAGGGCCGCATTGCTGGTAAGGTGATCGACATCATGGCCGGGCGCGCCGTCGGTCGTGTCCTGCACGAGTACCACGGTTGGCGCAGTCAGGGACGTATCCAGGGTGAAGCCCAGGCTGACCGAACTCGTATTCCCTGCCGCATCCGTGTCGGTCACGCTCACGGAGTGTGCGCCATCGGCTAGTTTCGAGGCATCGTAGCTGGCGACAGC
>NZ_JBFRDW010000972.1:0-1473 GCF_052113985.1 Pseudoduganella sp. RAF53_2
CATCACCTCCCTGCGTATTCTGACCCTGATGACCGATGCCGGCGATATGGAGCCGGAAATGAATCGCATCAAGGAACAGACCAAGAAGTACGAAGAAGCCAGCAAGAAGCTGAGCGCCCTGTACGCAGCCAACGCCACTCCTGAAGAGAAGGCGCTGCTGGCACAGGTGAAAGAACATGAAGGCGTGGCCATGCCGGCTATCGCCAAGGCCTCCGAACTGTGGCTGGCTAACGATGCTGTTTCCGCTACCAAGATCCTGATCAAGGAAATCCGTCCTGCGCAGAAGAAGTGGATGGACTCCCTGGACCAGCTGGCCAGCCTGGAAGACAAGCTGAACGAACAAGTGAAGACCGACGCCGCTGCCGGTTTCGCCAGCGCCCGTCTGTTCATGATCGGCATGGGCGCCCTGGCGGTGATCCTGTCCGTGACCGCTGCATGGGTTATCACCCGCGGCCTGCTGAAGCAACTGGGTGGCGAGCCTGACTACACCGCGGCCATCGCCGGCTCCATCGCTAACGGCGACCTGTCTGTGCATATCGACACCGCTTCGAATGACAAGGATTCGCTGCTGGTCGAAATGAAGGAAATGCGTAACAGCCTGGTGGGCATCGTTGGCCAGGTGCGCACCGGTACCGAAACCATCGGCACCGCGTCCCGCGAAATCGCTGCCGGTAACATCGACCTGTCGTCCCGTACCGAACTGCAGGCTTCTTCGCTGGAGAAGACCGCTTCCGCGATGGAAGAACTGACCTCCACCGTGAAGCAGAACGCCGACAACGCACGTGAAGCCAACCAGCTGGCGGCTTCCGCGTCCGAAGTAGCACGCAAGGGCGGCACCGTGGTGTCGCAAGTGGTTGAGACCATGACCTCGATCAACGAGTCCGCCAACAAGATCGTGGACATCATCGGCGTGATCGATGGTATCGCCTTCCAGACCAACATCCTGGCACTGAACGCTGCGGTTGAAGCGGCACGTGCCGGTGAACAGGGCCGCGGCTTCGCCGTGGTGGCATCCGAAGTGCGTAACCTGGCGCAGCGTTCCGCTAACGCCGCCAAGGAAATCAAGTCCCTGATCGGTGACTCGGTTGAGAAAGTGGAGCGCGGTTCGAAGCTGGTGGGCCAGGCTGGTGTGACCATGGACGAAGTGGTGGCTTCCGTACGCCGCGTGACCGACATCATGGGCGAAATCGCCAACGCCTCGCAGGAACAGAGCGCAGGTATCGAGCAGGTGAACATGTCCATCATCGAGATGGATTCCATGACCCAGCAGAACGCTGCGCTGGTGGAAGAATCCGCAGCCGCCGCACAGGCRCTGCAAGACCAGGCGACCGAGCTGGCACGCGTT
Source organism: Pseudoduganella sp. RAF53_2 (assembly GCF_052113985.1). NCBI lineage: Bacteria > Pseudomonadati > Pseudomonadota > Betaproteobacteria > Burkholderiales > Oxalobacteraceae > Pseudoduganella > Pseudoduganella sp. RAF53_2. The sequence continues at coordinate 1,346 of NZ_JBFRDW010000972.1, forward strand.
GTATCGATCTTCAAACTGGAAATCGGTGAAGAGCGCGCAATGGCTCCGGTGGTTGCCGCAGTTCCGTCCACCAAGCACGCTGTGGCCGTGGTGCCGAAGGCGCCGCGTCCAGCACCTAAGAAGAAGCC
>NZ_JBFRDW010000973.1:0-1470 GCF_052113985.1 Pseudoduganella sp. RAF53_2
AGACTTGCGCACTTTTATCAACGGCATGACTGTCGATGGCAACCAAAAGGCGGTGCCCGGCGCCAGCTTCCTGGACAAACTAACTGTTTGAGGCTGCAAGCCAATCTTTCATCAATCGAACAACGTGCTTACGGTCCGACTTAGTCAGACCGTGCCAAAAAAGCACCCATTCGGCTAAATCATCACCGTCACAGTAAAAGTAAGCAGCCGGCACGTTCAACACTTTCGCTAGCTTTGCCGCAACTTCAAATGCCGGCTCATGCGCGCCAGTCTCGTACCTGCTTATCCGGGCACTGGCGACATGCTCGTCGAGGCCAATCGCGACCCCCAATTTGTCTTGGGGAATACCAGCGTTCTTGCGAGCTTCCCGCAGGCGATGTCCGATTAATGATGCCAACTGCTGTTTTGTCATTGCACGAATATCGTAGAATTTGCTTGAGAATTCTCTACGAAATACGTAGTATTTCCCCGTAGTAAGGCACTTTCCCTAAATCGCCAAGCGAGATGCAATGCCTTCGCCCGTGTAGCACTTTCACAATGGAGGAATATTTGAAGCGTGTAATTCTGACCGGAGCGATCTCGATATTTATCTACGGGTGCGCTAGTACGTCCTCGTTGAAAGACTCGTCGGCTTCGTTGACTGGGTATGCGGACAACCGTGTCGGCTATATTTTGTCCAACGGGCGAGAAGTCACAGGGACTCGGGTATGGTCAAATGACAATCAAATTTTGGCCCTGCGAATCAAGGGCCGACTAATCAATGCGAAGGACTTAGACTCAGTTACTGTGACAGAGACCAAACAATCACGCGCGCCTTTGAAAATTACAGTTACGCTGAAGGCTGGCGAAGTCCTGGCTGCCGATGTTCCAGACTGGGGATATGAAGTCGAGTGGGTGGCTTGCACTGCGGCCAAAGTCTGCGAATATCTTGTTCGTGCGCCTTCAGCAGTTCGGCATTTATCGTTCCCAACCTTCCCTGCTTTGTTGTCCGTTGCGACCTTCCCCGCCATCGAGGTTGCTGCTCACAAAGATGGACTTCCAGAGGCTCTTGCAAAATCCGTCCTGACGCATAACCTTGACGACGCATTCGGGTATTCTCAAAGCAGCTACACAATCAAGTTCCAGCCTGTCGACCAAGCATCTGATCTAAAAGGCGCCATCGAAAAGCAGCGCGCCCGGCAGCTGGCCAAGGCTCAATGCATCTCTGAGGCTATGCGGCGAGGTGACGATGAGCGTCAAGCACAAGAAAAGGAGGTTCGCCGACGCGCGCCTCCAGGGAAGGAGAACGAATGGGTAGAAGCTTGGCGGTCATCCAATTCTCCGAGTTTCTGGCGAAGCCAAGCGGAGATGGCCTGCAACCGGTAGACGAAGAACGCCCCCCAGCCTTGAGACAGAGCGCGTTGTATTTTAGGGAGTGAAAAAAAGAGAGCCGGAGCATCAGCGCTTCAGGTAAGTGGCTCCGGCGAATTG
>NZ_JBFRDW010000974.1:0-1467 GCF_052113985.1 Pseudoduganella sp. RAF53_2
AGGCAGGATAGACCACGCGGTCCTCGACTGCGAGATGCAGCTTGATGGAAGCACTCATCGTCATCAGCAACTGCGTGATGGCCGCCGCGTTGTATTCGATGCCGGTGGCGATCAGCTTGCGCAGCTGGTGGATGCCGTCGAGGATTTCGTGATGGTCGTGTTCAAAACGCTGCAGTTTCATGGTCTTTTTCCTTAAAGATGTATTTCATATGTTTCATTATGGCACAAAAATTCTATAACGTGTATATTGAATGCATCTTTATGTCGGGAGCGGATAAATGGAACAATTGCCTTTTGTGGCCGCCATGAGCCACGAGATCCGAACGCCCATGAATGGCGTGCTGGGCTTGCTGGAGCTGCTGGGCATGAGCCGCCTGGATGCGGAACAGCGGGCCACGGTGGAACTGGCCGAACGCTCGGCGCGCGAACTGCTGCGCATCCTGGACGAGATCCTCGACTACGCGCGCATCGGTTCCGGCAAGCTGGAAATCCGCAAGGAGCCGGTGGCGCTGGCGGAGGAGGTGATCGACGTGGTCTGGCGTACCCATCTCGGCAACGCGCTGGGCAAGGACCTGAAGTTCACGCGCTTTGTCGATCCGCGTATTCGTTCCGCGTTGATGGCCGATCCGCTGCGGCTTGGGCAGATCCTGCACAACTTCACCAGCAATGCCGTCAAGTTCACGGCACGCGGCAGCGTTAGCCTGCGCGCCGAGCTGGTGGAAGAAGATGCCGCCAGCCAGACAGTGAAGTTCTCGGTGTGCGACACCGGCATCGGCATCGCGCCGGACGCGCAGGCGCGCCTGTTCCAGCCCTTCACCCAGGCCGAGGACAGCACGGAGCGCCGCTTCGGCGGCAGCGGCCTTGGCCTCGCCATCTGCCAGGGACTGGCGCAAGCCATGGGCGGGGACATTGCCTTGCGCAGCGAAGCGGGGCAGGGCACGACGCTGTCCTTTACGCTGGCAATGCCGATGGCGGACCCGCTGCGCCGGCTGCCGCGGCCACCGCTTGGCACCATGCTGGACACCGTCGTGCACACGGCCGGCCCAGCGGCCTGCCACAACGGCATGGTGATGGTAGTCGACGATCACACCACCAACCGCCAGGTCATGCTGCGCCAGTTGCGTGCCCTTGGCTATCAGGCGGAAACTGCCGCCAATGGCATCGAGGCTTTGCACAAATGGCGCAGCGGCAGGTTTGCCTTCGTGATTACCGATTGCCAGATGCCGGAGATGGACGGTTTCGCGCTGGCGCGCCGCATCCGCGACGAGGAACAGGCCTTGGGCAAGGGCCGCACGCCGCTGGTGGCCTGCACCGCCAGCGCTTTGGCGGCCGACATCGAAATCGCCTTCGAGGCGGGTATGGATGATTTCATCGCCAAGCCCGCGTCCATGTCCACGCTGGCCAAGCTGCTGGGAAAATGGGTGCCCTTGCCCGCGCAGGGCGAACCGGTGCTCGACGATGCCAGCC
>NZ_JBFRDW010000975.1:0-1465 GCF_052113985.1 Pseudoduganella sp. RAF53_2
TGAGCGGGTCGCGTTCGTTCGACATCAGCTGGCAGATCATGTCGACCATCGGATAGTCGCGCACCACCAGAATGCTTTGCTGGCGGTAGGTGGGAAAGCACATGTCGTCTTCATTCAGCGCGAGTGCCTGCGCGGTGCCGATCGCCTCCGCATGGATCGGCGACGGCGCCACGGCGGAGGCGGACTTCGACACCGCACTGACTTTCGCCCACGTGTACCGCGCGCCAGTCATCCTGAACGTGGTCAATAACCAGTGGGCCATCTCGACCTTCCAGGCCATCGCCGGCGGCGAGGACACCACCTTTGCTGCGCGCGGCGTCGGCTGCGGCATCGCATCGCTGCGCGTCGATGGCAATGACTTCCTGGCGGTCTACGCGGCGTCGCGCTGGGCTGCCGAACGGGCGCGCCGCAACTTCGGTCCGTGCCTGATCGAGTGGGTGACTTACCGCGCCGGCCCACATTCAACGTCGGACGATCCATCGAAGTACCGTCCCGGTGATGACTGGTCGCATTTCCCGCTGGGCGATCCGATCGCACGACTGAAGCAGTACCTGATCAAAGCCGGCGCCTGGTCAGAACAGGAGCACGACGAAACGCAGAAACGGCTGGAGGCGGAAGTGCTGACCGCGCAGAAAGAGGCGGAACAGTACGGCACCATGGCCAGCGGCCACACCTTCAGTCCCGCCGAAATGTTCGATGGCATTTACAAAGACATGCCGGAACACTTGCGCGTGCAACGTCAGCAACTGGGGATCTGAGATGGCGGAAAACACAGTCAAAACGCCCATGACCATGATCCAGGCGCTGCGTTCGGCGATGGATGTGATGATGGAGAAGGACGAGAATGTCGTGGTCTTCGGCCAGGACGTAGGCTACTTTGGCGGCGTGTTCCGCTGCACCGAGGGCCTGCAAAGAAAATACGGCAAATCGCGCGTGTTCGATACGCCGATTTCCGAAGGCGGCATCGTTGGTGTGGCGATCGGCATGGGGGCGTATGGGCTGCGTCCGTGCATAGAAATCCAGTTTGCCGACTACATCTATCCGGCCTATGACCAGATCGTGTCCGAGGCGGCGCGCCTGCGCTACCGTTCGGCGGGCGACTTCACCGCGCCCATCACCATCCGCACGCCTTGCGGTGGCGGCATCTACGGCGGACAGACCCACAGCCAAAGCCCGGAAGCCGTGTTCGCCCACGTTTGCGGCCTGCGCACGGTGATGCCGTCGAATCCTTACGATGCCAAAGGCCTGCTGATTTCCTCGATTGAGAACGATGATCCGGTGATCTTCCTTGAGCCGAAACGCTTGTACAACGGGCCGTTTGACGGCCACCACGACAAGCCAGTGGTGCCTTGGTCGCAGAATCCGTTAGGCGAAGTGCCCGAGGGCTATTACACCGTCCCGCTTGACAAGGCGTCGGTCTTCCGGCCAGGCAAGCCGCTGACCGTGCTCGCATACGGCACCATGG
>NZ_JBFRDW010000976.1:0-1462 GCF_052113985.1 Pseudoduganella sp. RAF53_2
ATCAAGGACTGGGCCGACCTCGCCAAGCCGGGCGTGGCCGTCGTGATCCCGAATCCGAAAACCGCCGGCAACGGCCGCTACACTTACCTGGCCGCCTGGGGTTCCGTCATCAAGAAAGGCGGCAACGAAGCCCAGGCGCGCGAGCTGGTGACCAGGATCTTCAAGAACGTGCCGATCCTGGACGCCGGCGGCCGCGCCGCCACCACCACTTTCACCCAGCGCCAGATCGGCGACGTGCTGGTGACCTTCGAAAACGAAGTGAACCTGGTGCGCGCGGAATTCGGCGACAACTTTGAAGTGGTCTACCCGTCGATCTCCATCGTGGCCGAGAACCCGGTTGCCGTGGTCGACAAGGTCGTGGACAAGCGCGGTATCCGCAAGCAGGCCACTGCCTACCTGAACTTCCTGTACTCGGATGCAGGCCAGGAAATCATCGCCAAGCACTACCTGCGTCCACGCTCGGAAGCCATCGCCAAGAAATACGCCGCCAACTTCAAGCCGATCAGCCTGTTCACCGTGGATGATGTCTTCGGCGGCTGGCGCGCGGCCCAGAAGCGCCACTTCGATGATGGTGGTGAATTCGACAAGATCTACGCAAGCAAATAAGACCCAAGGCAGAAGCTGGTGTCAGGCACATCGTGCCTGACACCTGTTTTCGCGGTGGGTTTACAACACAAAGGGGGCTGCGGCCTCCTTTTTTCGTGCTACTTAAGCTCTGGCAGCCTTAGCTGGACTAGAATTCACTTTAAGATTATCATCCAAGTCCGTTAAAAGTTTCCCAACGCCATGATCAAAAAATTAACCGCCATCTTGCTGATGTCGACCTCCGCAGCCGCATTTGCCGCGCCCTCCCTGGGCTCGCAATCCGTGCTCGTCGTTGAGGATGAGACCGGCAAGGTTCTGGTCGAAAAGAACGCCAACACCGTCGTTCCCATCGCCTCCCTGACCAAACTGATGACCGCCATGGTCGTGCTGGATTCCAAGCTCGACATGGACGAGGAAATCAGCATCGACAAGGAAGACGTCGACATGCTCAAGCACAGCATGTCCCGCGTTCCGGTCGGCGCCAAGCTGTCGCGCGGCGAAGTGCTGCAACTGGCCCTGATGTCTTCGGATAACCGCGCCGCCGCCTCGCTGGCCCGCACCTATCCGGGCGGCCCGACCGCCTTCACGGCCGCCGTGCACGCCAAGATCAAGGCGCTGGGCATGACCAGCACCACCATCGACGAGCCGACCGGCCTGTCGCCGCAGAACACGTCGACCGCCGCTGACCTGATCAAGATGGCGACCGCCGCCGGCAACTACCCTGAAATCCGCCGCATCACCACGGACAGCAAGGAAGTCATCAACGTCAAAGGCCGCAACGTCGAGTACCACAACACCAACCGCCTGGTTGGCGCCAAAGGCTGGGACATCGGCCTGTCGAAAACCGGCTACACCGAGGAAGCGGGCCGCTGCCTGA
>NZ_JBFRDW010000977.1:0-1461 GCF_052113985.1 Pseudoduganella sp. RAF53_2
ATGCAGAACATCACCCAGGTCGACAAGCAGCTACGGGATAGCCTGCTGGAATATGTTGTGCGATTGAATCGGCTTGATCGCATGAAGGTGCCTGTTGTCAGTGGCGCACTCAAGCTGCTTACCGCTAGTGCTACTGATGGCAATTTGCCGCGCCTGCATATCGGCGTCGTGCGCCTTGGTGCTGGTCCTGATGGTCTTGTTGCTGACCGCTGGGTGTTCCGTGGTGATGACCTAAACCGGGCGTACAGCACCACGCAGGTGTTTTCTGAGAGCTACCCACACGGTACGCATTCGCTGCTGTCGGCGTGGCATTTGTCTGCCAAGGTCGYCGTGCCTTCGGACTTTGTAGGCCCGATCCGGCCCGGAAATCTTGACGCTCAGCTTGTGCGGCCGCGTGCCCTTCCTCCTAAACCGGTTTCGAAACATATGCCTAAATTTCTTACTTTCTCCGTGTTGCTTGGTGCTGTGCTCGGCGCATTCGGTATGAAGTTCTTCGGGCCTGCAGTTGGTGCCGTTGTAGCAGCGGAGCCTGCGCCTGTCTTTTCCGACAAGCTAAAAATAGTCGGGATCATCGAGCAGGGCGCACGGCCAACTTTGGTGTTGTCTGATGGGCGTGTCGTGGTTCCGCTGCGCTTCCGCGTTGGCGTCAACGGCCGTGAGGCTCAGATCAACGCTACTACTTGGGTTCGGGAGGCAGAGTGAAACGATTTATATCAATTCTTTTTCTGGTAGCGGCTCCTGCGTTTGCCAAGTCGCCGGTGAGCTTCGATTTCAATGGAGTGCCGGTGTCCACGTTTGCCCAGGCTACATTTAGGACATTGCTGCATCGTGACTATGTGATGGCGCCGGAATTGGTCGGTGCGGAAAAGCGGATCACAGTGAATGTAGGGGCGCTTGACGAGGCTGAAGTGCCAGCGTTCGTTGAGGGCGTGCTGGCGCAGCAAGGCATTGCTGTCTCTGAAAAGAAGGGCATTTATTACTTGTCCGCTGCAAAGACGGAGCTTCGTACTGGTGACGAATCCACGCCACAGGAGGTAGTAAAGCCAGACGTTGACAGGGTCGAACGTCCACCGTTGGTTGAGGCTGCGCCTGATGCTAAATCGGTGGTCTATAACCCGCAGAATCGATCCAGTGATTTTCTGGTCACCGTGTTGACAAGCGCTTTTGGCACGCGGTCTGCGCATGCTGCTGGTGCCGCTGTTCTGTTGGTCGGGTCGGAAAAGGATCTGGGCAAGATGGTTGAGTTGGTGACTGCTTTGGATTCTATGCCGAAGCGTGTGGACGTCTCGGCGTCTTGGGTCGAGGTCACTGATAGTGGTTCTAGTGGCCGCGGGATTTCTGTGCTTGCATCCGTTTTGGGCGCTAAGTTCGGGGCGCAGTTGGGGCCTGTTTCATCGCCCTCCGCGATTACTCTTAAAAACGCGAATTTCCAGTTGGTGCTCGACGTGCTCAATACTGATT
>NZ_JBFRDW010000978.1:0-1460 GCF_052113985.1 Pseudoduganella sp. RAF53_2
GTCCTGGGGTACCACACTCATGGCCGTCTATACGACGCAAAATAACGATAAGGTCAATCGCCTGGTCCTGTACGCGCCACAGTGGATTCGCACCACGGCTTCGCTCGCGGACCCCGGCAACAAGCTTGGCGCCTATCGCTCCGTCACGCGCGAATCTACCAGGGAGCGCTGGCTGACCGGCGTAGCGGAGGACAAAAAGCGCGACCTGATTCCTGCTGGCTGGTTCGAGGCCTGGGCCGACGCCACGTTTGCGAGCGACCCAATCGGTGCGGCGCAATCGCCTCCGGTGCTACGCGCACCGAACGGCGTTGTGCAGGATACCCGTGAATTCTGGGCCGCCGGCAAAGCCCTGTACGACCCGGCCGGCATCCGCGTCCCGACCTTCCTGGTCCATGCCGAGTGGGATGCCGACTTGCCGAGCTATATGCTGTATGCCTACTTCGCCAAACTGGTGAATGTGCCATACAAGCGCTATGTCGAGATAGGCGAGGGCACCCATAGCATCCTCATGGAGAAGAACCGCATGCAGCTGTTCGAAGCCGTGCAGCACTTTCTGGATGAGAGGGTGGTGGCGAATCAATGAGCGCTCATTCCATGATCTCATTAGAAGTCACGAAGTCGCCGCCTCGTCCGGAGGGACGACAACTGATTGCTTAACGCATGTTGCAGTATGCAATTCAAAAGCATGCCGTTAAGTCGCCCTTAGTTTTAGAAAGTGTGTGTGCGAGATCAGTTGCTCGTACCGACAAGGACAGAACGTCTGCGCTAACCGCGTGGAATCGCGCATCGCCCGGATTTGCTTGCTGTTCGAGATTGGCTCGCAACTCGGACAGGGCCGAGCCTGATACTTCATGTTTCGACCACAGACTGTTCGTTTGCTCGCTGAATTGGCCCTGTCCGTTTGACCTGCCCGCCATACTCTTGCGAACGCCGCCACGCGATCGTAAGACCCTCCGAATCTCAGTTCCTTAAGCTCTTCGTGAATTTGTTTCAGGCTACGTCGCTGTCTGCGCGACTTGGCTGCTTCGGTCAAGTCTCTTTTTAGTTTGTTTTCTGGCTGGTGATTTTGGTATGCGCTGCTCAAAATATACACAAAGGCCGATAATGCAGTAGAGCATATTAAGTTGCTCAGAGGAATAAATCACGCACTACCACGGAGGAGAATTTAATTCCTTCTTTTGCAAAGGAATATGCATATTTGGAGGGGCGCCCAAAAACAAAAACGCCACCCGAAGGTGGCGTTTTTACTTTTTATTCTTGGTGGCCCGGGGCGGAATCGAACCACCGACACAAGGATTTTCAAACTTCGGCTCTACGAGAACAGTCCCGCCTGTCGGTAGGAAGCGAGGATAGCATCGAAGACAGCCGGGTCGCCCCGTCCACGAGCGACCAGCTGCGCCCCTTCGATGGCGGCGAAGATGGCCATCGCGCGCGACTGTGCCAGTGCCGCGTCTGTTCCC
>NZ_JBFRDW010000979.1:0-1455 GCF_052113985.1 Pseudoduganella sp. RAF53_2
CAATGAAACTCAATGGAGATAATTATGGAATTCCTGCTGATGCAATACGGTGAAGAACAAAAGATGATGGCCATCCCGCGCGAAGAGGCCAAGCATTTCCATGCCGCTTATGTGGCTTACACCCAGGCGCTGAAGGACGCCGGCGTCTATGTGTCGAACCGCGGCCTGAAGCCGACCGGCGCGTCGACCACCGTGCGCGGGACCAATGTGCAGGATGGTCCTTTCGCGGAAACCAAGGAGCAGTTCGCCGGCTTTTATCTGATCGATGTGGCGGACCTGGACGCTGCATTGGCTTGGGCGCGGCGCCATCCGGCTGCTCCGTATGGCGCCGTGGAAGTGCGTCCGGTATGGGGGCAGTAAGCGCCGCCGAGGCGGTCGCGCGCCAGAGCTACGGCAAGCTGGTCGCCTTTCTGGCGGCCCGCACACGTGATGTGGCGGGGGCGGAGGATGCCTTATCCGAAGCCTTTGCCGCAGCGCTGGCGGAGTGGCCCGTCAGCGGCATCCCGCGTACGCCGGAGGCCTGGTTGCTGACGGTGGCGCGGCGGCGCATGGTCGATGCGACGCGCCGCCGTATCACCGCCGAAGAGGCGGAGCCGACGCTGGTGATGCTGTCCGATGAGATCGAGCCTGAGATGGAAGAAATCCCCGACGATCGCTTGCGGCTGATGTTTGCTTGCGCGCACCCGGCGCTGGAGGCGGGCGTTCGCGCGCCCTTGATCCTGCAGACGGTGCTGGGCTTTGACGCGGGCCGCATCGCTTCGGCGTTCCTGGTTGCACCTTCCGCCATGTCGCAACGCCTGGTGCGCGCCAAGTCGCGCATCCGGCAAGCGGGCATTCCGTTCCGCGTGCCGGAGCGCGATGAGCTGCCCGAACGGCTGGATGCGGTGCTGTCGGCGGTGTATGCGGTGTATTCGGAAGGGTGGGCTGATCCCGCGGGCACCGCCTCTGCCTCGCGTGGGCTGGTTGAGGAGGGGATCTGGCTGGGCCGCTTGCTCGCGGCCTTGATGCCGGATGAACCGGAGGTTCTGGGTTTGCTGTCGCTGATGCTGCACACGGAAGCGCGGCGCTCGGCCCGCCGCGATGCGCAGGGCGAGTTTGTGCCTTTGCTGCAGCAAGATCCTGCGCTGTGGGATGYTGCCGCCATCGGCGAGGCGGAGTCGCTGCTGCTGCGCGCATCGTCTTTCGGACGGCCGGGACGTTTCCAGCTCGAAGCCGCAGTGCAGTCCGTCCACGCCGCCCGCCGTCACACTGGTGTCACGGACTGGGCCTCGGTCGTGCAACTCTACGACGTCCTGCTCGCGCAGACCGGCTCCGTCATCATCGCCATCAACCGCGCGATCGCCCTCGCTGCCGCCCGCAGCGCAGGACCCGACGGCGCCGATCTCGCCGGCGCCCGCGGTGCGGCGCGGGGCGGCGTCGCGCAGGCTGATGTCGCCGCTCCGGCCGACGCAGCAT